>DAOVPH010000197.1 GCA_030629295.1 Candidatus Latescibacterota bacterium
CAAAAAGATCATAGCTCAATTAGAGCAAAGCAAAGAAGCGTTTGTGGCAGAAAGACTGCGGGAAATTGAAGTTCTTGAACAGGTGGATATTACGGAAGCGCAAACAAGAGAGTATTTCCACACCCATCGTGACGACTATATAGCACCGGCTCGGGCCAAGGTTATAGATATCTTATTAAAGGAGAAAAAACAGGCAGAGACTATCCTCCAACGGCTTAAGCAGGGTGCTGATATGGAACAACTGGCTGAAAAACACAGCACTCTCAAGAGGCCGGGGGAATTCAGATGGAAATTTCCTGTGGTCAATGATAGAAGGTCGGAGAGCATATTTGGAAAGCGCTTCGTGGAGGCAGTCTTTGAAGCAAGACTGGGAAAAATCATAGGTCCTATAGAGGCAAGAAGTGGATATGCCGTGTTTAAGGTCCTGAAGAGGGAACCACCTCGGAGAAGAAGTTTGGGAGAGATCAAGAATGCGGTGACCACACTCCTCCAACAAAGAGAGGAAGAAAGGTTGTTTAATGAACTCATAAAGAATCTACGGGAGAAATATGACCCCCAAATAACCATCTACGAAGACATCTTACAGAAAATAACTACAGGAGAGACAGATGTTTCTGCGCAGAGCTAAGATTTGGTTGTTCTCTTCTCTATTAATGGTCTCCTCTGCAACTGCCCAGCAGATTATCGACAGAATTGTGGCTGTGGTAGACGATGAGCTTATTCTCCAATCAGAGCTTGAGCAGGCTCTACGGTTTGAGATGTCGCAGCAAGCTCTCACTGCTACTGAGAAATACCAGTTGCGTGACCAACTGTTAGAAGCGATGGTCAATGACAAGGTGCTTCTGATTAAAGCCAAAAGAGACAGTATCGTAGTGAGCGACAACGAGGTTGACGATGCCCTCCAGGAACAGTTGGACAGGATCAAAGCGGAAGTGGGCTCAGAGGAGGAGTATGGGAAACTGCTGGAAAGGGAAGGAATAACGGAAAGAGAACTCCGCAGGCGCTATCGGAGTCAAATCCGCAACTATCTATTGAAACAGAAAGTTATGGCATCTCTCAGCAATCAAATCGTTATCTCATATAAGGATGTGGTTGACTTTTACAACGCTCACATAGACAGCCTTCCTCCTCGCCCTCAGATGGTCAGCCTCAGCCAGATATTTCTGAGATACCCTGACCATGAAGATGAGAGCTACCAGAAGATCTCTGAGCTTCTGCAGAGGATACATCAGGGCGAGGATTTTGCCCAACTGGCGAAAAGGTACTCCCAAGACCCTGGCTCTACCGAAGCGGGCGGGGATCTGGGCTTTTTCTCACCAGGTACTATGTTGCCCGAATTCGAAGAGATAGCTTTCTCGTTGAGCTCGGGGACGGTTAGTGAGGTGGTAAGAACAACCGCAGGATATCATCTAATCAAAGTAGAAGAAAAGAAGGGCGATAAAATTAGAGCTCGTCACATCTTAATTAGAGTTAGTCCTACGAGAGCAGATGTCAAAGCAGTAGCTGCTGAACTGGAGAGCTTAAGAGCCAGAACCCTCAATGGTGAGGACTTCTCCGAATTGGCCCAGAAGTATTCTGTGGATATCCAGAGCGCAGCTCAAGGCGGACTTTTGGGCTGGTTCTCGGTAGAACAGCTTCCACCCGTTTTCAAACAGACTATCTCAAGGCTGGAGGTGGGGCAAATCAGCGCTCCCATTCCCATTGATTCCGGGATGTGTATCCTCCGGTTGAACGATAGCCAGTCCCAGCGACCGCTTGAGTTGGAACAAGATCGTGACCTATTGGACAATATGCTCAGACAGGAGAAATTGAGACAGACCTTTGATAAGATGATCGCCTCTTTAAAACAGCAAATTTACATAGACATAAGAAAAGATTAGACGGAAGGATGAAAATGAAAAGAGACGGTTTCTTGCCTGTTCGATGGGCAAAATTGAACAGAGCGGTATTGGTGGTATTATTTCTGGTGCCCACTTTGGTCTTGGCAACTGAGGGCTTTACTCCCTCCCAAAATCCAGAGCTGATGCGGCTAATCCCCCCACCGGATACGAGCAAGGTGGCCAAAACGCTCCAACGTGCAGGGACAAACTGGCAGGAGTTGGCAAAAGCGCTCCAGCAGGTCAAACCAGAATACCGGCCAGGAATGATAGCCCTGATTTCCCCTCTCAGGTCGGTAGACCTGTTTTCTCCCACCGCTGAAGTGCTGCTTCAAGAGGTTAATTATGCCTACAAAGCTCGGCAAGAACTGCCGTGGCAGATTACGGAGGAAGAATTTGAAAGATATGTTCTGCCGTTTCGCATCAGCTCAGAGTGGTTTATCCCTTGGCGGGCAGAATTATACGGGCAATTTCATTCTATGGTTAAAGGCACCAGTACAGCCATAGAAATGGCCAGAATAGTGAACAGATGGGTAGAGGACAACACAGAGGTGCAATCTCGCTGGGGCGGCAGATGGCCTCAGGCACCTATCCTCACCTTAAGGGGTAGAGGCGGAAACCAGGTTTCGGTCACCCTTTTCACTGTAGCTGTCCTCCGATCCATAGGCATACCCAGTCGTCTTGTCAGAGTGGATTTCTTTGGAGACAGCCCGGGGGGAACCGCCTGGGTAGAAATCCTCTCCGACGGCCAGTGGTTACCCCTTTACCCTCACCACCCTGCTGACCTTGGCGATTTCGGCAGACTGAATCGGGAGCATCCCAGGGCTATTCCCTTAGTCTACGCCGACAGAAAAGAGAATGTTACTGCTCACTACTCCCCTATGGGGACTCTGAAGGTAGCCATAACCGCTCTCGATAGCCTGAGTCGGGGGGAAGGATCCATTGATCTCAGTGTAGGGGTGTTCAATGACGGCAGTTGGCGAACGGTTACCGACCGGATGGGATTTTCATTCGCCCCAGACAGTACCGGGGCCTTCCAGATCGAGCTGGGTGTGGGAGATTACCTGGCAGAGGCAGAGATAGACAAATATCTCGTCTTTCTGAAAAGATTCAGCATAGAGAAGGATAAGACCACCTGTATTGAGATAAATCCGAAGAGATGGGAGTACACAGAGGATATCTACGACTCGTACCGATAGAAGTGCTCTTCTCGTTTTCATATTAACCTGTTTGCTAAAGCCCAAGGGAAGCAGGCTTTTGATGAGACCTGCTTCCTATTCTTTCC
>DAOVPH010000186.1 GCA_030629295.1 Candidatus Latescibacterota bacterium
ATGCGGTAACGGATAGGCTGGCGGTTATGTCTACCCTGGGGGTCCGTAAGTTCAATATAGTATTGGTCATCTTCTCTAAGCAGTAGTTCTGTTTCGGCAAGGCGATGCTCCACCTCCATCCTCAACGGGGGACGGTGGTCAAATACTAACCCTGCTTTCTCCAGCGGCTTGTTGGCCAAAACCTTAACAGAGACTTTAGTGCCGACCACTGCGGAGATATGACCTGTGTTCTCCACTCTGCTTCCCAGACGGGTATAGGCAGGGAACCGATAGCGGAGGAATATCTCCTTCACCGTCGGCAGTTCGTAGACTTCTGCCCGGAACACCTGACTTTGTGCTCGGCCTGCCTGGACATAATAGTCTATGGAATCTCTGAGTTTATCAAGGGTACAATAGAGGGTATCAGAGTCAGGGTTGCCGGTACGAAGGGTAGTTTTACTCCATTGTTCGGAGGCAGAGGAGAATGAACGGGAAAGAAGGTTCACCTCTGAGGGGATTTCTCCGGCAAGGATTATCTTTATCTTCAGATCCTCGCCTCTTGACACGGCGGTATTCCCCGGGAAGACCTGGATAGCGACTTCGAGAGGGCGCATGAACTGGACTGAAAGGGCCAGACACCTTCCCAGCGCCTGTTCAAGAGAAGGGGAAAAGACCACCAGAAGTAAAATCCACAGACAGCCAGCGGCGGCCGCAACCTTGAGGGATCTGAATAAAGGCTTTTTGTCAATTACCCGGCGAAAATCAATATTCTGGGCTATCTGATCTGCCTGGAGCACTGTCTGTTCGATCATCTCCGGGGAATAGCCTTCAGGGTTTTGGGCCCGTTTTTCCCACAACTGAAGGGCTCCGATCAACCTCTGTTTGAACTGGGGGAAGTGGCCTTCAACTGTGAGGGCGAAGTGCTGCAGCCCCCTTTGCCTGAGAGATGGGATTGCGCCGTAAGCGAGGAAGACCAGGACAGTGCCCCCGGCCACTGTCAGTGCCAGAATGGTTCGGACAGGAGGAGAAAGCCAGAAAATTGTCTCAGCCAAGGCGAAAAGCAGTCCTGAACCGAGAAAAAAGAGGGCAGCAAGAGAGAGCCCCCGAAAACATTTCACCGCTCTCCAGCGGCGGCGCAGGCTCAAGAGAGCTCTATTTAAATCCCTGTATGCTCGATCGGCCGAATTTGCCATTTTTATTCCCTTATTCCCCAGAAGGCTAACCACAGAGACCCCAGAGGAAGCAGAAGTCACAGAGAGAAAGTCCTGTTTTTCTGGTTCTAAATATAAGGTGATAGTGCTGGAAAATCAACAGAAAAGTGAACAGGAGCTCCCTTGGGCCCTCAGCTTCGAGACGGCCATGATTTTTTGAGAGGAAAAATTTCTTCAGCACATCAGGGAAATATCTTGACAAAGCGAAAAAGATTATGTAATATATAACCTATTCCTCTCGGATGGCAACACAGTTTCAGAAAGGCATCTTCCGGTAAGATCTTCACCGACCGGGGCAAGGAGAACTTCGGGGATACTATCTGAAAGGCTATAGGAACTTAGATTTCGAGAAACCTATTCCTATGGGGCGATTAGCTCAGTCGGTTAGAGCGCCACGCTCACATCGTGGAGGTCACTGGTTCGAGTCCAGTATCGCCCACTCTGTGGGGAATAAACACACGGTTTTCTTCAAGGAGGGCCATAACAAGTTGCTTCCTTTATATATCAACCCTGTGAAAATTAGGAAGATAATCTTGTTTACAGAAAGACAGGGAACAAAGATTCTTGCCCTGACTGATTCAAATAGAGATGGAATATTCAAAGAGTGCACTTTAAGTGCACTCTTTTTTGTTAGGGAACTAATCCAAGCAAGGAGGAGTATAAATGATGAAAGAGCAGTTGGCCGTACTTTCGGAACTACAGAAGATTGATATTCAGATCGACAAGTTGGAAAAGGCCCAGAGTGAATATCCTGCTGCTATCTCTGCAGCCCAGCAGCAGCTTGAACAGAGCAGAAGAGACCTGCAAGCCCAAAAGGAGGAAAAAGAGGAGGCAGAAAAAAGAAGACGCCATCTGGAAAGAGAGCTGGAGGTGGCTACTGAGCATCTGGAAGCCTCCCAGCAGAGATTTGCCGAGGTCAAGACAAACAAGGAATACGAAGCACTGCAACGAGAAATCGATACTTGGAAACAGGTGGTGAGCGAAACTGAAACACAGATTCTTAAAACTATGGCCGAGACCGAACAGTTGACCGAAAAGATACTCACCGGCGAACAGAGACTGAAGGAAGAAGAAGAACTGAAACAGAAGCAGATATCAGAATTTCGGGCCAAACTGGAACCAACAGAGGCAGAGATCAACAATTATAAGCAAGAGAGAGAACAACTTACCAGTGGGGTTGACAGAAATTTGCTTTCCAACTATGAGAGAATTCGCAAAGGCAAAAGGGGATCTGCGGTAGTATCTGTTAATAGGAAGGCTTGTGGGGGATGTTTTAAACAGCTCCCGCCTCAAAAAGTGGTGGAAATCAAGAAAGGCAACAGACTGATCACTTGCGACAGTTGTGGAAGGATACTTGTTTGGGATGAAACTGCGGAGTGACTCTTTTTTAACAGCATACATAGATGGAGCTTCCCGAGGAAATCCAGGTCCGGCAGCAATAGGGGTGCTAATTGAAAAAGACCGAAGACCTCTGTTGGAGATGAGTCAGTATATAGGACATACTACCAATAATGTGGCCGAATACACCGCTTTAATAACCGCCATAGAGGAAACCTTAAGATTGGGTGGCGAACATCTTCTTGTCCTCTCCGACAGTCAACTGGTAGTAAGACAGATGAACGGCAGTTATAAGGTGAGGAACCCTAATATTGTGCCTCTGTTTCAGCGTGCCAGTGGCCTTTGTCAGAGATTGAAAACCTTTCACATCGAACACATCAAAAGAGCCGTTAACAGCCGGGCAGATGATCTGGCTGACCGAATTGTTAGACACTACCAATTGGGGAAATCCAACCTAAGGAGGAGCCAAAGTAGGCCGGGTGGTCGCTCTGCTGGTTCAACCAGTGGGGAGGAAAGTCCGAGCTCCGCAGGGCAGGGTGGTCGGTAACACCGACGGGCAGTGATGCCACGGAAAGTGCCACAGAAAATATACCGCCCCGCATCTTTCAGACTCGAGAAAAAGGAGAAAGCCATTCTCTTAGTGTTTTTTTAGGAAGCAATCACTCTCAAGATTTTCAAAGCCTGAAAGGTGCGGGGTAAGGGTGAAAAGGCGAGGTAAGAGCTCACCGCTTCGGTGGTGACATCGGAGGCTTGGTAAACCCCACCCGGAG
>DAOVPH010000172.1 GCA_030629295.1 Candidatus Latescibacterota bacterium
AAATCTCCCGCTCCTGCGGGGATGGCCCGCCAAAGAGCGGACGCTCATCAGCAATCACCCCGTGACGGTGAGAGCTGGTCGGGAGAGCGCAGTCCATTTCCACCTCTATCAGAAAATGTTAGAAACCGAGGTAAAGGCTCTTCGCATTGAGGAGATTGAGCTCGAAGGCCATCAGATCTCTGGCCGTGTTCAGGTCGAAGGGAAACTCGGTTCAGGGGAACGGATCGATGGGGGAATTTTTCCTTTTGGTGTTCCTCTCCGGCATGGTCATCTGGTGCTCAATCAGCCTGTCCGGCAGACCACAGTCGAAGAGGAAAGGGTGTTCCTTTTTGAGGGAGTGCCAGCGGGGAAATACCGGGCCGTCTTTTGGCTGGATGTAAACGGGAATACGCGTCGCGAACCCTGGGCAGATCTGTTTTCACCCCCTTCCAAGGTACTGACTGTGGTTGAGTAACCTGACACCAGTTGCTGGTTCCCAAAAGTACCCAAAGAAAGAATATCATGGTGCAAGCGATTCGCTGCTATTCAAGAGTTAAGCAGCACGAGATCTCAGATTTAAAAGGAGATGCTTCATGAGACGAATTTATCTTAAGTTATTGATCTCTATCGTAGGCATTGTTGTTGTGGCAACAGCGGTAGCAGTTGGGAGGAGACATTCTGAGCAGATCAAGCAGAAGAGGCTGAACAGCCTTTTCTTGGGGGACTACAAGGTGGTGAAGGTGGCGGAACAGGGATATTACCCCGGATGTGTTTATGATCTACAGGCATACGCCGGGGAACCCAGTTCGGGAATCGAGCCTGAGGTTGAGCCAGAGTTACCCTTTCCGGTGAAGCCAAAAACATGGGAATTGGCACATGTAGAAGGGGCAACGCCAGAACAATTGGAGGCAATGAGGCGACAGATGCGAGTTGATGCAGTAACCGAGGCCACTCCCCCTGCGGATAAGCTCCGCTGGCGCAGCGCCTATCGAGAACCTATTTATTCTGAACAACTGCGAATTGCCTATCCTTCTCAGGGGGCTGTTTTCCCTCCTAATCTCTGCCCACCCTGCGTGGAGTGGGAAGACGGAGAGAACAATCTGTGGCAGGTGACGGTAGAATTGACTGGCACTTCTCTTAAACGAAGTTTCGTTACCGAGAGAAAAAGTTGGTGGTTCCCTGAACGACTGTGGTGCAGAATCTGTAAAGAAGCTAAGTCCAGAGATATCTGGATACAGGTGAAGGGGGTGAAACGTTCTGGTAGCTACTCAAAGACACCTGAGCCGATCCAGGCTTCTGAACCAGTTCATTTCCGAATTTCAAAACATCCGGTGGACAATTATGTGGTGTATCGGTTGGTGCTTCCCCAATTTCAAGCCAAGAAGACCCCTGATACCTTCATCCGAGATCTGCGATCATTCGAGGTTAAACCGTTCTTGTTAGCACGTCGGCAGTACTGCTTTAGTTGCCACGTTTTCTCTGCTAAAGCGGGGACTGAGGGAATGCTGGCGTTGAAGATGCGGATCATGGATGAAAAGAAATCCGCAGCCGGCTTGGGAGTTTTCAATATGGCTTCCGCCAAAGGACAGCGGTTGCTATTTCCCTTCCCACATCCAGGCTTTACCTATGTTGCTTGGAATTCCGAGGGGAATAAACTGGCTATCTCAGCCAACCAGGCCTTCTCTTCTCTGACCCCGATAGTCTTTGAGGCACAGGAGTTGGAATACAGTTTCTCCGACATAGCAGTGTATGACCTTTCCGAAGAATGTTCCTTCCTGTTGCCTGGAGCGAATTCACCGGATTATCTGGAGATTTATCCTGCCTGGACTCCCGACGGCAAGCAGATCGTTTTCTCCCAAGCCAAAGCAGGAGTGAGTGCCAGAGTCATAAAATACAATATTTATGTAGTGGACTACAACGATGGCAAAGGTGGAAAAGCAGTGCCAGTGGCGGGAGTCTCCTACAATGGGAAGAGCAACTACTATGCCCGGTTTTCTCCTGATGGAAAGTGGATGTCTCTCTGTATGGCAGACCAGGGATCACTGATCGAATCCTCCAGTGACATCTATCTTCTCTCTGCCAGTCTTGAAGGTCAAGCACATCGACTGGAATGCAATGTCGATTATGCAGCTGATTCCTGGCACAGTTGGTCTTCCAACAGCCGGTGGTTGGTATTCGCTACCAAGCGGGACGACGGAGTATTTGCCCGTTTCTACCTCACCCAGATTGACGATAAAGGACACGCATCACCGGCAGTGCGTATGCCACTTAAAGACCCAACCCTGGCAAGTTTCAATATCCCAGAGTTCTTGGCCCAAATGCCTCGGTTCAGTGAGCGTCAGCTTTTCGATGTGGTAAGCGCTCAGAATCCAACAGTAACCGTTAAGGAAAGAGAATTACGCTGATGGCTAAGATGCGTAAGAATTCCTGGGGTTTCGGGAGATTATTCAATAGAAATTGATAAGGTAGAAATTAGTCGGATAGCTTTCTTGTCCAAGAACCCTCGAAGGAGACGAATATACCTAAAAAGATAAGTTCCCGTATGGAGTCCCTCTCTTTCTGAGAGAAGAGAGGGAGTTTATTTTATAGTAAGGTTCCCACATCCCCAGTTTTTCAGAATGGAAGACAAGAATTCTTCACTTAGTGTCCGTCTGGAAAAACATAGATGGGGAACTTGTTTTGTCGTTGCTTGTTTTGTCGTTGCGAGGAGCGAAGCGACGAAGCAATCCCCTGATATTAAAGAGATTGCTTCCCTCATTGCAGTCGCTCGCAATGACACTAAGAGACGAAGATAGGTACTTTCCGGACAGACACTACTCAGTGACTCTTTGGGGATCCTGGGAGACATTAGCCAGCACTTGGTTCGGCAGAGAACTACAAATAAATATCTGGAACAAATTCGCAAACGATGACTTTAAACATGGCAACACCAAATCTTGGAGGATGCTATGACTTCCAAAAGACCCATTGAGGCTACTCTGTCCGCCTACGGCGACTTAGTGACCGATCGGAAGAGCTACCGGCCACTGGACAAAGTCGTCTTGCAGATCATCGGCCGCCACCACGGCGATCAGAACTGCCGCATTCGCGTCTGCGACGCCCAGTTACAGCCCTACTACGAGACCGAAGTCGAACTTTCGGACAATCGTGGGGAGATAAGTTTCCAAACCGCCGGTGCGCTGGGAGTACAATGGATCTACCTCTATTTCCCCGATTCTGACCGCCACAGCCGCTATGCCAACTTTCTGGTCGACTGCGAGACTTCCATCGAGACCGGCAATCCGGACTATGACCAGCTTTATGCCATAACCAAGGAGGCGCTACAGCTTAGCCGTCGCGACTTCACCACTCCCAGTGGCCGCTTCGTGGGTTATATCTCTGGCGACACCTGGCAGATCGATGGTGTCTGGCTGCGGGATTGGATCTACCAATTGCCGGCCTACTGCTGGTGGGAGCACCAGATGGCCTGTGGTCTGGATCGTTTCCTTGAGGCTCAGAATCCCGATGGGAGTGTGCCCGACGGTATAAAACGCGATG
>DAOVPH010000144.1 GCA_030629295.1 Candidatus Latescibacterota bacterium
TCCATTGGGGCATCTTCGACAGTCCTCGGCTGCTCGGCCACCACAACTTTTTCATCTACCTTTAGTGATTCGCCCGGTTTATCCTGATGGATGGTCAGCCCATAGTTCCATGGATTTGCAGGAAAGAGTTCCCACTCCGGCCACTCATCCGTGCCGCCACAGTGCTGCCACCTCTCTTCGATCTTGACTGAGTAACTCAAGGGACCGCGGTCTACGGTCACACCGCCAGTGCGGGGCCATTGGGTCAGGGAAATCTGCATCGGCATCTCAATGGTAACTATGTCGCCTGGTGACCAGGTGCGCTCGATACGGACAAATGTGGCTGGTTCAGCCTCTATGTTCAACTGTTCCCGGTTCACTGCCACACGGAATCCTCGACACCAACGCGGCACGCGCAGATAGAGCGGAAACGTTACCGGCTGGGAACTCTCGACGGTCATCGTCACCCGGCCGGCGAAAGGATAATCTGTCTCGGAATTGACCGTTACCTCAGTTCCCTCCTGCCCTACTTTTGCAGTCACTTGGGAAGGGGCGTAGAGCCAGGCTGCAAGGCCATTGTCAGCCGTAGCCTGCCAAAGGTTCTGTGCATACCACGGCCATCCCATTGCCACATTGTGCTGACAGCAGCGGTAGATATGGGGAGAGTAACAGATCTGGCGGCCTTTGTTGTAGTATTCGTGATTCTCCGAGGCATCCAACTGGGGCTGGTTAGAGGCGGTAAGATAATGCAGAGCCTTCAGGTCTGGTGTCATCGAAACGGGAAAGTGGTTCAACATAATATCTTCACACCTGTCGGCGTACTGGGGCTCACCAGTGATCCGTCCCAGGATATAGAAGCTCTTGGCGAACTCGACTATACCACAGGTCTCAAACCCTTGCCTGGGATCTGTGCAGCGGGGACGAACTTGCTCGTCGGCGCCAAAGATGCCTCGCGGCTGTTGCCCCCAGGTGCCCAAATGCTGGCTGTACCAGTATTCGGTTGCAGCCAAGTGCCACGCAGTCTTCGATTGGATGTAGTAATTGCCGGGATAGCGGAAGCGCTGAGTGAAGTGAACAATATGGTGGTCCAGCCATTCGTCAGTGGGGAGAGCAATGTGTTGGTAAAAACGAGTGGCCAGATCGAGGAGCCAGGTTTCGCCTGTGTGATTGTAAAGCCAATATATGTGCGGCAGCATATCCCCCGCCCGGTCGGTCTGGATGAACGGCTTCCAGTCGCCAAATCGCTCTTCTTTTTTAGGGATAAACCGTCCTTCGGGCAGGCCCCGGCAGAACTGAAAGAAGCGCTCCATCAGGGGAATGACGCGCGAGTCACCCGTGTGCTCGTAGTGGCTGATGACGGCGTCGAGCATAACCATATGCGGCCAGAGGTCGCAAATCTTCTGACCATTCTTACCGACGACACATTTGTGATATTGCGCCCCGAAATAGCCGTCTCCGTCCTGACTGGCGATAACCGCCTCAATCCAGCGTTTCGACTCGGCGAGAAGGCGTTTATTGCCAGTTAGTACAGCCAGATCGTGAAAGCCGCGGAGCCAATAGGGCTGCTCTTCCCATCCCTCGCTGTCTCCGCCAAACCAACCATTGTCTGGTTTCAGAAAGCTGCTCAATTCGGCCAGATGGCCGGTCATACCATCTGTCATCAGATCGAGTTGATGTTTCAGCCAGCCTTGGGGACGGATGCTGCCCAGGGGCAGCTTGACAAAGGGGCTGGATAGAAGCGGCGGCCGGTTCGTGCAGTAGAAGGAGTTTGCTGTTTCTGTGCCTAGCTTTTTTAATACACTTACTTGCATCTTAGTGTGCTCCTCCGTCGCTCTATATCTGTGGCCTAACAACTAAAGCTAAAAACCTATTCCAACATCTTCTCTTCGCTCTTTGCCCGGTAGGCAAGGGGTGAATCCGGATAGAAATCAATGATCCGCTGCAAAACCATCTTCGCCTCTTGGAACTCACCCGATAAGCGAAAACAGCGGCAGGCATCCCAAAGGGCCCGGGTGGCCCAGGCGGAGTCTTGATGTCGATCAGCAAAGCTTCTATGCTTCCGGGCGGCTTCTGAATATTTTCCCTCCTCCTCCAAACAGGCCGCAATTCCGCTCCAGGCAGTATAGGTTAGGATCGGATCGTCGCTGTACTTTTTAAGGTATCTCTGAAAGGCGGTCTTAGCTTCGTTCACTTGCCCCTCTTTGAAATAGAGATTCCCCAGTGCTACCCAGGCTTCTCCGCTGCTTCTGGTACCGCCAAATTGCTGGGTAACCCTCTGGTACAACTTCTCCACCTCATCGGTCTCCCCCACCCATTTTGCCATCTGTGCTTCACCCAAGACTTCTGTTGCCTGGACCTGCTGGCGTTTCCTGTGCTGCGTAATCACCACAACGACTACAACTGCCACCAGCACTACTGCAGTCCCTATTGCAAAGCGCTTGGAATTGCGTTGAATAGTCCCAGCTAACTTCATCACTGTGGTGATAAATTTGTCCTGCCTTATCTGCTTTCTTGTCAGTCGCTTGCGTGGCTTAAGCATTTTTTCCTCTTATTTTTGGTTAACTGAAAATACATTTACGAACAATCTCTTGTGTCTCTATGGCCCCCATCTTCTCCTGGGCCTTCAGGAGCTCCGGCACATCTATTTTCTCTACCAACTGGGCAATAGCCTTTATATTTCGTATGGCCATATCCGCAGCTTTTACAGAATCTTCCCGGAAGGGAAACATATCCAGACCAAACCAGCCCTCGTATTTTACCCGCTGGCAGTAGTAGAGGAATTCCAAAGTTTCCCAGAAGTGGATCACCCCCGGAATCATATCGTCATCCCACTCCCCGTAGGCGTCGTTGAAGTGGACATTGAACAGCTTTCGGTGACGGGCAAGGTAGGCCACCGACTCCCCTGGGTTCTCGCGCGCCATAAGGGCATGTCCAAAGTCAATAACTACACCCACATTTTCCATTCCCAGCTCCAAACAGACGGAGAGCGCTTTCCCCACTGAGCCAATGGTCATATGGGTCCTGGGTTCTTTCAGTTTATATTCAATACCCACTTTAATATCCGGGGCAGCATATTCGGCTACCTCTCTGATCGAGGCGATGAGGTTATCCCACTGGCGGGTGAAATTTATCTGGAATGGGTAGTCGAACCCATCGGATCCAAGCCAAAGTCCTATGCTGGGGCTTTCCAGCTCTCGGGCTACATCCACTGCCCTTTTGCCCTCAGCAATCGCCTCTGTTCGTAGCTTTTCGTCACAACTGGCAAATGCTCCCAATTTCCACCTCTTATCCCCCCAGACATTAGTATTGACATTGGAACAGGCTAAATCTTTATCTTCGATGCGTCTTTTCAACTCCGAGGTACTTATCTGATCGGTGTCGGTCTGGTGACACTCAACGGCCGCCAAGTCCGGCAGCTTCGCCGCCGCTTCGATCTGGTCTACGACTGTACTTGGCTCCGCATACCCAGCGGGACAGAACCTGTCCACTGGATTGGCAAACACCCACAATCCAGCAGAGAATTTTAGTTCCATCAATCCTCCTCCTTTCTTGTAGGGGCAGGCCTATGTGTCTGCCCCAGTTAGGGCGCACACACAGGTGCGCCCCTACAGAAAACCATTACTTGCTTCGGTGTTCATTCGATGTTTTTTGAATCTGGGCTTAAGCCAACTAAGGTGCTTAATTTTCTAACCTCTGATTCCCGTAAACGGCGCCACCGGCCAGGTGGAAGATCGGCGACTCGAATACCTGCAAACGCTGTTCGCCAGAGCCTCTTTACCCGATGCCCCACTGTCTGGCACATCTTCTTCACCTGCCTTTTTCTCCCCTCGTGCAGTTTAATCTCCACTAAGGCATCCCCGGCAGTTACTTTCACCAGTCTCACCTGGGCAGGAGAGCTCACCCAGTTGTCAACCCGCACCCCTTGGGAAAGCCTCTCCAGAGCTTCCTTGGCAGGCACTCCTTCCACCAAAGCCAGATAGGTCTTCGAGACCTGGTAACGAGGATGAGAGAGACGAAAGGCTAAGTCTCCATCATTGGTTAAGAGCAGCACCCCTTCAGTGTCAATATCGAGTCTTCCCACAGGAAAGACTCTCTGGGGAATCCCACTGAGGAGATCGAATACCGTCTTTCTGTGATGAGTATCTTGGGCAGTTACTATATATCCCGCCGGTTTATTAAGCAGGATGTAGGTTAGCCTCTCCCCTACCCTGACCGGCTGTCCGTCGACTGCGATCTGGTCTCTGTCCGGGTCTATCTTCAGTCCCAGTTGGGTAACAGGCACACCGTTAACATAAACCCTGCCCTGCTGGATAAGCAGGTCGCATTTTCGCCGCGAATCAACACCTGCCTGAGCCA
>DAOVPH010000079.1 GCA_030629295.1 Candidatus Latescibacterota bacterium
CAGGCAATCGCCAATTGGGCCAGCGAAATACCATGTCCCTCGGCGATCGGCTTGAACTCATCCAGCATCGCAGCAATCTTGCGGCGGTTCTCCACCCCGAAGCGCGGCGAATCGTTCCGCAGGTCACCGTTAGCAAACTTCCTTTCCGGGCCGACCTTACCCGTCAGCAGCCCCTGCGCCAACGGCGAGTATGCCAGCATTGCGATGTTGTTCTCGCGGCAATACGGCAAAAGCTCAGCCTCGATCTGACGGTCGAGCATACTAAATTTCTCCTGGTCGCTGTCCACTACGCCGGTTTTGCGGTAGTCGATGAGTTGCTCGATGGTGACGTTGCTCACGCCGATGGCGCGGATCTTGCCTTCGTCTCTTAGTTCCAGCAGGCAGGCCATCGTCTCCTCGATCGGCGTGGTCGAGTCATGCCAGTGTGTCTGGTACAGATCAATGTAATCGGTTCCGAGGTAACGCAGGCTCCTTTCTATCTCATTGCGAATAGACGCCGGGGCAAGGTAGCCATAGACCTTCATCTTCGACGGCCCCTTGGTTCGGTGTCTCTCATCTGAATGAAAAAAGAAATCGCCTCGCTCGCCCTCCCAGACCAGCCCACATTTAGTGGCCAGCACGACTTTGTCCCTTCGTCCCGCAATGGCCTTACCGACGATCTGCTCCGAGAGACCGAAGCCGTACATCGGGGCTGTGTCGATGAGGTTTATTCCGACATCGATGGCTGTGTGGATAGCCTCGATAGCAGTGGTCTCATCCGCACCACCCCACATCCAGCCGCCGATGGCCCAGGCCCCAAAGCCGACGACTGATGCTTGAATACCCGATGCTCCTAAAGATCTGTATTGCATGGTTTGATACTCCTTCCTTCAGAAATGAAAAAGGGGAAATTTCTGGCCGCAAATTCAGGCCCTTTTGGGGTAAGGATATTCTACGCTTGCCCGATAAAGCTGGGATATATTTGCAGGAGATGCCCGAGGGGCAACGGAACATGCTGTTGAAAGTATATATCCCCCGGCTTTACCTGCTTGTTGAATAAGCCAAACTGCCTTGTTGTAAACATCCTCCTTTGTTCCTTTAAGAAGTACATTTACTGGATCAAGGTTCCCCTTCAGGAAAATCTTTTCACCAAATTTCTCCTTAACCTTCCCAATCTCTGTATTACCCAGGGGTGGGGGATCCATAGTATCTATGCCGTCATAGCCTGCCTCTATCATAAGATCTGTTCTGTCACCAATTGCCCCGCAGGTGTGAACATAGATTGTGAGTCCTGTTTCTCGGTGGACCTTGTCCACAACATACTTCTCATAGGGTAGAACAAATCTCCTGTAGAAATCCCTTGAAATGAAACCACCCCCTGCAAATGCAGAAGAAACAAGAATAGCATCAACTCCTGTGGTTGCTTGAAGCATAGTGAACTCTCCAGTTCCCTTAGAGAGATTTTCTAAAATTTTCTCGCATTTTTGAGGATTATCTATAAGAGCCATCAAGGCATTGGAGTGGTCAAAGAACTCCATAAACTGGGTAAAGGGAGAAAAGATCTCTGATGAAACATGAAAGTCTTTTCCTGCTATTTCCACCACATACTTCAGGGTATCCATCAGGTATTCAGGGAAAAAATCCCTGTTATGGGGACCGTGCTCTTTGCTGAAACCGTAGTAATAGGGGTGTTTTACTCCGGTAATATCATGGGGCTCTATGTAGAAAAAATCCTCTGGATCAATCTCATCAAGAGTTAGCCGTTCTTTTCCAGAGAAATGATGAACATTATCATTATCAGGGCAAATGCTATAAGAACCATCATCCCAGTAAATGACAGTTTCTCCTCCCCGTCTGTCCCTTTTAACGATGTGATTTTCCCAATCTCCCTCTCTACCCGGAAGGTTCACCAGAATTCCATCAAAGTGGTATTTCTCCGCCAACATTTTGAGTGCATCGCCAAAAACCTTTGGGGAAAACCAGATCAGGTAAGGCTCATAGGGAGTATTTATCATATAATGTCCCAAGGAGAGCTGACAAAAAACTGGCACCCGGTCAGCTTCCTCATGATTCATAGCAAGCCTTATCCGCTCCTTACCTGTCATAAAGGAAAAATCTCCTTCCTACATAAGTTCCCTTTTTGCCCTGGCCAGAACTTTCTCCAATGCCCGCATTTTCTCCTCCGGCCATCCTGGCGGTTGGTACGCTTTTGCATTCTCCCTCCAGAGGTGGTCACACTTATCTAATATGCTCTTTTCATTTCCTTCCCAGGCACCGGGTTTGGGTTCATCTGTCAGAAACACTTTGGATGACCATAACTCACGAAAGTGTCTAAAGGTATGATCGCTGCTCAGAAACTCTTTTCCCTCCCTGACATTCTCACAAATTTCTTCAAAAGGCAGGGATTCCTCATCGACAGATATCTTATCTTTCAACGCGAACTGGGACTTCCTGATCTCCATATCCAGCATCATCTGGGTGGGTGAGCCCATTCCTCCGTTGTCCAGGGTGCCCATTCCCGGATAGCAAATATCGGGATTTCCAGTCAGCCTGGAGTAGCAATGAACGCCGTAGAAATTCTCATATACGGTCTGTAATCCCGGGCGTTTTGTTCCGGGGCTGAAGAAGACCTCAACCCACAGGTGCCCTCCAAAGCAGGCATCAAACAGCTCCTTGACCGCTAAGTTGAGCATCGCCGTTTCCGGCCCATAGCAGGTGACATTGCCGGTTTTCATATCCAGGACATTGGAGATCATCCTCCCACTGAGGTCGGCTTCCGGGTCCATATAAAAGGCAGCCACCATACCCCCCAAGATCTCTGCCGCGCTCATCACGATGGAACCTGCCAAAGTAACCGGCGTCGATACCCCGATGGTGGGCATAGAAGCTATGTGAAACCGCTTTATCTCCTTCTTTACTCTTTCCACCATCTCCTCAGCAGACCTTTCCTCTAAAATAAGAGGGGAGGTGATACATTGTGAGCCGGCTAAGAGGGGCGTGCGACCGGGCTCATCGCTGATGATTTCACCGATCTCTTTGAGATACTTGATCTGCCTGGGATCAATGGCCTCGATGCCGTCGACTTTGTCCGTATATTTGAGACCTAAGATGAGCGAATCTATCCTCTCTGTGGGTTGGGGAATATCCTGTCGATACCAGGTGCTGATGTAGCCTATCTCTGGGGTGGATTGAGCAAATTTCATCATCTCGACGAAAATGGGAGTATCCACAGGAACAGCTTTCCCGCTCGGATAGTCATAGAACTTAGTAGGCCCACAGTCGAAGGCGGATATCACAAATTCCCGTCCCAGTTTCTTGCGAATCTCCTCCTGCTTGTTCGTCCACAGAATACTATGTGTCCAGTCTATCCCGCAAGTGAGATAAAGAGACTGATCGTCTGCATCTTGTTCTTGAGTCCTCTTCTGGTTAGAGACCATCTCCTCGATCATCTCTTTGGGGATTTTTATCCTTCCGGAAGGGCTCTGGGAACAACCATTTTTGAGCAAAGTGGCGGAAATATGCTCGCTGGCGATCTTCATCCCCACCTTCCAGAGCAAATCGCAGACCTTGTCTTTAAGCATCTCTTTTTCTTCTAAAGATAACATAATAACACCTCCTTTACAAACGCTATTTTACCGCAATCACCTCGTACTCCTGCAGGCGAGGCACAGTGATCTCCACAAATTCGTCCTTCATCTGCCATCTTGGTGGAGCCTGTCCCAATAGGCAGGTGACGCTGGCAGCTTTTATTCCGGGGAGTTTCAGAACGACATTTTCCACCGGAATAATATTCTCTATCGGTCTTTTGAGTCCTGAGGAGAAATTGATCAGGTGAATCAGTAAGGTATTCCCCTTCTTTCTCAAAGTCACCTCCACACTTTCAGGCGTGTTTTCCAGAATAAGCTGACGTTTGAGCTCCGAGTCGAAGATGCGCTGAAAAAGGGACAGGTATTTGGGGAACTTATAATCGAAATAAGTCTGAAAGAAGTTGCCACATAAGTAATAGGCTCTGCCTTCCCCAAACTGATTTTTACAGACGGCTGGAAAGGATGATATGATTATCGGCTGATAGCTCCCTTTGGTGTTTTGCGACACATATCCCATAACCGCAGCTGACTGCGGTTCGACCTTCATCACATAGGTACAAGCCGGGAAGAATTCCTCTCCGATCTGGAAATAGTTTTCGAATGTACCGTATTCTTCGATCCCCCGATAGCGGACGCCCAGAAGCTTTGACAGACCAAAATCTTCCTGCTGGCTGGGTCGAGAATAAAGCGATGTTTCAAAGGACGCCATCAGTTTGCCGCCGTTTTCGACATATTTTTCCAGCAGCGTAATTTCATCAGGCATCAGACAGGCACAGTTGGGCAGCACAAGGAGCTTTACATCACCAATTCCCTCTGCGCTGTCCACCACTTTGAAGGGGATATGCGCTCGCTGCAGCATCTCGTAAGCACCCTGAAAACTCTTCATATAATCCCTTTTCACTTCAATTGTCTCGCCCGTGAAGTCGCTCTGGGGGATTTCACCGCCATAAGTATTAGCCGTCTGGTACGACCAGAATAATCCTACTTCAGCAACGTTTTGGGTTTCCGAAAAGTACTCTTCGTTTTTGGCCACCCAGTCGTTTATTTCTTTTATGATCTTGTCAGCAGCAGCGTCGGGAAAGGTATATCCAATCCAGTAATTGGCCCCGTTGGCTAAGGTTTGAGCACATTCTATCTTCAGCTCTGCTGGAGGTAAGGGATTTCGGTTCCAGGGGGAATGCTTGTGAGCGATGAAGATCACTCGTGGTTTATTCGGTGCCTGGGCCTCTAGACCCTTTGCCGTCATCCCCGGCTTGAATATGGGAGTCCCGATGAGCTTCCCGTAGATAAAGCCACCCTCGGCACCGACTAAGTCCTGGTAGGGTTCCAGTTTGCGATTGTGTCTCCCAGATGCCCAACTGGGACGCAGCGACTCGCCATTCAGATAAATGGCCGCATCCAGATTCGCCCCTTTGCAGACCTGGTAAGCGTCCTTCATATACTCAGCCATGGAGTCCTCTTGAAATTCCACTAACAGATGATGGTCAGGATTTGCCAGCTCTCCTTTTTTGGGAAGCTCCTTGCCGTGGCACTTTTGGAACTTAGATTGACAAGACTCACAATAGCAGCCTTCCCAGTGGAAGCAAGGACCATCCAAAAATATACCATCAACTCCAAGCTGAGCAAATCTGCGGACGTGTTCGTAAGAATAGTCCCGCCAACTCGTGTTCACGCAGCTCATCACTCCGTTCCCATAGACCTTGTCAATGAGCTTCCCCTGGAAATCGTATTGAAACCAGTGGGGATTTTCCTCAGCCATCTCCAGCGAATACCAGTGGACATTGTAGTAGACGAACAGCCTTATTCCCCGGCGATGGGCAGCCTCTAAGTACTGGGCTAAAATCTCCCAGGCAGGTTCGATGGAACCGTGAGCAATGACAACGCCGGTTTGATGGGGAAAGAAGTGCTCGGCATTGAAGCCCAGGCCGGCTTTCTTGTCCAGGCTTTTCTCGATTTGGAACTCGCCGCGCTCAACTTCTTGGAGATTAACCAGGCTGAAGTCGGCGATCCTTAAGGGTCTTTTTAACCAGTCCATTTGAGGTACCTCCTTGTTTGTTATTTGTTATTAGAAGGGAAGGGCAAAATCTTGAGTGCCTGCGACCTTCGTCATTCAGGAGGAATGACATTTCGCTCAATACTATATGAGTGGCCCCCTGTGATCGCTTACATTCAACCACTCGCAACAACTCCGATTTGCTAAAACTCTGGAAATCTGGACTCATTTGAATCGCGGCCTGAGCCAGAGATGCCCTCACTCCCTGTTATCAGAGTAGTCTCCATATTTGCGGACTAAGGAATGATAGAAATCATAGGTCTCCACTGAGATGTCCGGACCGATGGAGTGGGTGCCGATGACAATTCCCCCTTCCTTGCCTGCTTCTAAAATAGGTAGAATGTGCCTTTCTGTTTTTTCTTTATCTCCTGAAGGGAGCACAAAGACATTATCCACTCCTCCAATATAGGAGAGTTTATCGCCATATTTCTTCTTCAATTCTAAAATATGCATTCCGGCTTTTGGTTCAACAGGATTTATTCCATCAATCCCGGCTTCTATCACCATATCAAGAAAGGAGACAATATTGCCATCGCAATGGAGAATAACTTTCTTCGCCCCAGCCTCCTTTAGAGTGTTTACCATCGTTTTATAAACAGGTAAGAATATTTGTTCAAATGTTTTTGGAGAAAACATTGGCGCATCATTAGAGCCCATATCATCATATATCCAGACACCGGTATCATACAGATTTCCCTTGCGTAATGACTCCAGGCCAATGGAAACAAGGTGATCCGCTACCTTTTCCACCAGTGCCTTAGCAAAACTCTTATCACTAACTAAATCCATCAAAAACTCTGCTTCCCCTCGGATAAAAGAAGAACGGATAAAGGGCCCACCAATCTTACAGAAAACAGCTCTTTTCTTCTTCTCTTCTTTCACTTTCTCTAAAAAACGCTTGTACCGGGAATCTAAATTGGCTGATTCAAATTTCAGATTATCCAGATCATTTCTGCTTTTTAAGACCGTATCTACGGTTTCAGAAAAATAGGAGTCCTTCTTCGTTTTCACCGTTCTCCCCCAGCCATCCCGGGAGACCAAATAATCCCTTTCTTTTCTTATCACTCCTTTGGCGCTGGGGAAAAATGTTTCATCTGCCACCGGAACAGAAAGGTCAATTCCATAATAATCACGGATATCAATTTCTTGCCCAATTCCTTTTTCTTTGCGCCAATTTTCCACAAATTCTCCCCAGAAGCCGTCAAAGAGGGTCATGCGATCTGGGGATTCGAAATCAAGAGCCTTCATCACCCGTTCTTTACTGGTCATCCTACTGCACCACTAACTTTACAAGCCCGGATAAATGTTTCAGAGGTGGCGGTGTAGGCCATATTCACCATCTCCACCCATTCGATCCAAACGCGGGTCATCAGCAGTTCTTTCACGGTGTTGTGGCTTTCCACGGCGGTGGTGCAATCACGCAGCAGGATGGTCCTGTAGCCCCTCTTGTGACCCATCTGCCTCATCGCCCCTGGCTTATCGATAAGGCACATATTGGCAGCGAATCCCACATAGACGAGGTTGAGTATCCCCCGGCGTTTGAGGATATCATTCATCTGCTCGCCGGTGGAGATGACATATTCGTCCTCAAGCGGCTCGACGATCTTGGGGATATAGGTTAATCGCCGCCGCCCCTCATCTTCCTCTCCGAATCCTTCATAGTATCTGTCCTCATCAAACTCTCGCTGCCTGGCTTTC
>DAOVPH010000008.1 GCA_030629295.1 Candidatus Latescibacterota bacterium
ATATATCGGGACAGCTGGGGGATGGTTCAACGACAGCTAAGTGACGCATACGGTGAACTGCGCGATGGCTACGCTGGCCAGGAGTTGGAGGTTGCCTGCAAAGAAAAGATTGATCCAGACAGGCTGGAATTTGAATCCCCTCACGCAGATTACCGGTACAAGGAGACAAGTGTCAATGTCAAAAAATATAGAGACCGATATGCTATTTTCTGCAAAGTTGGCGGGCCATATTCGCGTACTTCCAGGCTGCGAGGGACCGAACAGTTCTTGATAGACATTGCGGA
Organism: Candidatus Latescibacterota bacterium; assembly: GCA_030629295.1. GTDB lineage: Bacteria > Latescibacterota > MVCY01 > MVCY01 > MVCY01 > MVCY01. The sequence continues at coordinate 285 of DAOVPH010000008.1, forward strand.
AGATCCAGAATATGCCAAAGCCCTTGTCGAAAAAGTCGCCTATCATATAACTATGGTGGGCCTGGAGCACTTGAGAAGAGACGACTTCACCTCCAGCGGAATATGGATTTTCGATGATATAGCCGATAACAATGGCTTGATTATGGGACCACACCATTATGAACACATATTTTATCCCAGCCTGGTGAAAATGGTAAAGACATTCAAAGAGGCGGGCGTCAGCAAAGTGCTTATGCATTCCGATGGTAATCTTGAATCCGTGTTGGATATGTTTATAGAGGCTGGGATAGACAGCATCAACCCCGTCGAACCCAAATCGGGTATGGACATAGTAAGATTGAGGAAAAAGTATGGTGACAGACTATCGTTCATAGGCGGTATGTGCAATTCATTCATCCTGCCAAAAGGCAGCAAGGAAGAGATAACAAAGCAAGTGCGGACAATTGTTGAGCTGGGAAAAGAGGGGGGAGTAATATTTGGTTCTCACTCGATCGGAGCTGATGTTCCCATTGAAAATTATGATTTAGCAATTAGGACTTATAGGGAAATCAGATAGCCAAAATCTGGCGCTTGAGTCACAAACTGAATGCATTTCATACAGGAGGAATAGCATATGAACATTGTTAGAAAGGCATTACTCGAGCGTAGGGTAACGGTTGGCAGTTGGCTGCAAATCGGCCATCCTGCCTCAGCAGAACTTTTGGATCGTGTCGGGTTTGACTGGTTGGCCATTGATTGTGAGCACGGAATAATCGATCTCGAAACCGCAGCCGCTATGATGCGGGCGATGAATCGAGCTATTCCACTTGTAAGGGTGACGGAGAACAGCGCCATTTCTATTCGTCGCGCGCTTGATGCGGGCGCTGGGGGGGTAATCATCCCAATGGTGAACACTCCAGAAGAGGCCAGGCGAGCAGTAGAGGCAGCAAAATATGCCCCCACTGGAAACCGTGGTTTTGGCTACTGCAGGGCCAATGCCTACGGATACGACTTTGATAATTATCTGGAACGAGCCAACGATGAAATAGCTGTAATTGTCCAGATAGAACATACACAGGCGGCCCAGAATATAAAACAGATCCTCCGGGTTGAAGGAATCGATGGCATTCTGGTGGGTCCGTATGATCTCACCGGGTCAATGGGAATACCCGGACAATTAAAGAATCCTAAGGTAAAGGCAATTCTTGACCGAATTCTGGAAGCCTGTCTTGAAGCTGGGAAATCAGCGGGCATTCACGATGTAAGGCCAACACGCGATTCGGTGTCACATCTCATAGAAGAAGGATTTACCTTCCTGGCCATCGGTGTCGACATGGTATTTATGCAAACAGCCGCTCAGAATATTATTGAATTCGCCCGGGAGATTGGGAACGACGGGATGGACAAGAGACAATAAAATGATGAGGAGGCATCTATACAAGAATTGAGCGTGTGAGACCAAGGGTCTGCATTATGGATGTTACGGAGATGTTTCTTGTGCAACAATAACAAGATAGGAGGATAAAAAACATGCCCAAGAAAAGTGACAAACAGGATGTCGAGGTTGCTTCTTATACCATACCAGGCAGCATAAAGGTTTATCGTTCTCCTCAAGATGACGATCAATTGGGTGAATTACGGGAGGTGGAAATTTTTGAAACAGAACATCATGTTTATACAACTCCCTTCCGATACAAGAATGTCAAAATAGACGGCTGGTTGGAAGTTGGCGCTGCTAAGGGGGTGGAGCTTCTCGCTGATGTGGGGAGTATAACAATCGTAGAGGAAAAACCCATCATTTCAGTGACGGTAGTGGGCTCAGGATGCTCGGGTCGGAACTATAACATCGTCGAGTGGTGGGGTCCTGGCGAAAAACTTACGGACCGCAAGACTCGGGCCCCGCAGTTGATCAAGAGACAAAGAATCGACAACCTGAAGGGACAGCATGATGCTTGGACTCAAAGTGCTTTGACGCAAGAACCGCCAGAATTCGAATCCGTAGAAGAGGCCAGGGAATACATTAAAAATATCCAAAAGTGGGTTTACAATATGACCAGTGGATACTATATGCCCGGCAGTCTGATGAGTGGACTATACGAGAATACAGCCTACTTCAGGATTGGAGATACATCCCGCCCCAAGCATACTCCCTATAAGGTAGTCATCAGGGGTGGCGGTTTGGACTATGAAGACCCTGGAACTGAGATAGTACGCTATCCGGCAGACTATACCTTCAGGCTGATCGATATTGTGCTGAAAAAACCTCCGTCTGAATAAAGAGCTAATAAACCAAAAAGAGTTTAGCGGAACAATGGGATTTTGACCTCTTACGAATGGCATTGACCTTGATTCAGAGATATCCATTAAGGAAGCAACCTGCTGCTGGGATTCCTTCCCCAGACCTTACATCGTCTAAATCCCTCCGCATATTTAACTCCGCACTGCAGGCCGCGCATTCGAGCCATTGTTTCGATAAACTCAACGGTATCGATATTATCATGTTCTTTAAGCCACTGATACTGGCTCTGGTGGCAAAGAAGCATCTGCCGTTTAGTCTCCATCGTCTCAGTAACATCCACATATTCTTCTGGGAGGAACTCTACTCCGGCTAAAGTATCCATATAATAGATGGGAGGGATCACGCTGGTGGGTTCTCCTCCGGCAGAAAAATTCGGTAAAGTAGCATGAAAGCTGGAGTCGAAGACCACCTGGCTGGCGATCACATGATCGGGCATATAATCAGAAGGAGAGTGGGTGATGATCACATCAGGCCGGGCCTGGCGTATTACATCTACTGTTTTGGTCACACTCTCCAAATTATAATGAAGTTCACAGTCGGGGAAATCCAGCTTTAAGTGCTTAGCACCTATTACTGCAGCCGCCTTTTCTGCCTCCTTATCCCTTATTTCCCTGAGCTCTTCCGGAGGGATCTCGAAGTGGCCCTTATCGCCAGTGCAGAGATGGCACATAAAAACTCTATTTCCGGCTTTAACATATTTAGCCAGTGTGGCAGCGCAAAGAAACTCTATGTCATCAGGATGAGCCCCTATAGCAAGGATGTTCATGAAAACCTCCTCGATTTGAGTAAATAATCGTCATTGAACCCAGCAACCACATTCTGCCGAAAAACGGGGTAGTTGAACACGATCCGAGTGTTGAGGAACGAAACCCAACTCCCCTGTCTTGTTGGGTTCGCTGCGCTCAAACCAACGTGCGAGACTTATTCTCTCTCAGATTCGTGAAACACCAGGGCAGTGTAAGTATAGATTTCTGCACCCTTCTTCCAGGCATCAGGGGAAAGCCCTGCCTTGTCAGAACAACACCGCTCCAAGAATTCAATCTTGCTCCATCCAGTCTCGGTGGCCACCTGGGGGAGAAAAGTACCCGCCCGGTTTCCCATCCTTACATAGATGCCGTCTATCCCCATCCTTATCTCATCTATGCTTTTTATCCTCCTCATCGGGGAAAGCACAGATATCTCGATTTTTATCTCCGGAAGCTCATCCATTGTAATGAGGTTGTAGGCAAATCTGTAATCCTGGGTGGCAGCGGCAACGGTCATCTGGGAGACAAGCCTGTACAAAGGCGTATCAGGGGCAAAATGTCCTATACAACCCCGAAGTCTTCCCTGGTTGGTCAAAGTGACAAAAACGCCCCTTTTCTGGCGAAGACCGGGATCCTGAACCTGGAATTCAGGGATCTTCTCTTTCCTCAAACAACAGTTAAGCGTCTTTCGGGCGATTTGCAAAAGGGCTGCTTTCTGCTCCTCGGTGAGGGCGAACTCTCCACTTCGCCCTTGTCCTTTAGCCTCTGACCTACCTGTTTTATAAACTACTACTGATCCGTAACCTACTACTCTGTCGCGGTTAGTCCTCCCCCTTACAGTCACATCACCCGAGTTGGCGTATTTGAGGACCTTCACCTCGGTTGCTCCCAATCTCTTGGCGGTCATCAACACCGTCGCCACCGGTCCCAGTCCACAAAGGGTGCAGTCAAGGTTAAGTACTCCTTGAGCTAAAATCTGTCTGCTGGACTGCAGAAGTTTGAGAGGGTCAAGGGATTCAATCACCTCCAGGGTTTGTCGATCTACCCGACAGGCATCCTCGTAGCGGGGATAGTGGGACATATCCGAGCTTGCCACCAGCAGCACCTTTTTGTTTCCTATCGTCTTAATCAGGGCGTCGCTCAGCATCTGGCAGTTCTCTGGACTGGGATTCCCCATAATGATGGGCACAAGCTTGAACTTCCTCAATACGCACTGGAGAAAGGGCAACTGAACCTCCACCGCATGTTCTCGAGAGTGGGCAGCAGGGGTGAACTTGATCTTGGGATTAGCAGCCTTAAGCTTTTTTACCAGTTCCATATCCACCTCCACCTTTCCCAGCGGTGTCTGGTAGCAATCCCAACTGCCCACAGAGACACCCTCTAAGTGAAGATAATGGCTGGGCCCAATAATTATGACATCATCAAACTCCTTACCCTTCAGTTGGTTGTATGAGTAAGCTGCCACTTGTCCGGAGAAGACATATCCGGCATGAGGCGACAGTAGAGCCACTATCTGGCCCTCTATCTCTGCATCGGTTGCCCGGGCGAGAAACCCCTCTACCATTTTTTTCAGTTCAGATGGTGAATCAGGATAGAAGCTGCCCGCTACCGCTGGCGATCTGATCGCTACGGCTGATTCTTCTCCCTTACAGCTCAGTACAAGCAAACCCAGTGCTCCCAGTGTTAAGAACAGAGCTATGATCTCCTTCACCGTCAAGCACCCCCTTTAGATTAATGACAAAATCCAAAGCCAAAATGCCAAACAAAACCGCTTCTTTCCGTCTCTTTGACACTCTGTTCTAACCCAACAAAGTGAAGATAATTTTCTCTCAAATAACGTTGGAATAGGTGTTCTTGATTTCCCGAAATAATTCGTCTTCATTCGTGAAATTCGTGGTTGCCTTTCCGCATCTGGTAAAATGCCTTACCCCAACACTTCCCTGAGCCTTTCCGGATAGTTCGTGGCTATCCCGTCCACCCCTATTTCTATCAAGTGGTTCATCTCTGACGGTTCATCTACTGTCCAGACGGTAATAAAAAGACCCTCTTTATGCACCCCTTCTACCAGCTCAGCCGTGGTGAAACTCCACGGGAGCATAACGACATCGGCACTGATTTCCCTCGCTTCTCGCACTAAAAGTGGAGCCCGTGTAACTTTCCTAATGCCTACTAACATACCGGTTGAGATCTGAGCATCTAACTGTTTAACCTTGTTCAGGCTTTGGTGAAGAAAAGAGATGACGATGACCTCATCTTTTATGTTATTTTGCTCAATTGTTCGGACTACATCTTCCTCAATTCCTTTAACCTTAAGTTCTGCACATATCTTAGCCTTTCCCTTAACCAGTTCTATAACTTCCTGAAAGGTAGGTATTTGTTGGTCTGAGAAATCAGGGTGAAACTGAGCACCAGCATCCAAGCTTTTCAGTTCTTTGAGGCTCATATCGGCCACTATACCTCTGCTGCCGGTAGTGCGGTCTACTATACCGTTGTGAATTACCACTAAGTGGCCATCTCTGGTTCGGTGCAGATCAAGCTCTATCGCATCTGCGCCAATCTCCAGCGCCTTGCTGAACGCCGCCAGGGTGTTCTCTGGAGCTTGTCCCGAGGCCCCTCGGTGAGCAATATTGAGGATTCTGCCTTCCTTCTGCCATCTATCTACCAGGCCCATCTCTTCTCTCTCCTCAGGCATTTCACATCTTCAGCACTGCCGCTGCCAGGGTCCTGGTTCCATAGCCAGTAGCCCCCTTCACCAAGTAGCCCTTCTGCTTATCGGTGAGCTCTTTGCCCGCTATGTCAATGTGGACCCAGGGGATCTTGTCCACAAACTGCTTCAGAAACATCCCCCCGATTATGGTCGAGGCCTCTCTGCCGCCACTGTTTTTGATATCAGCAATATCACTCTTTATCTGGTCAAAATATTCCTCAAACAGGGGCAGTTGCCACATCTTCTCTCCTGTCTCCTTGGAGTTGTCGACCAGCAGATCTACCAATTTCTGGTCTGACCCTAACAGGGCAGCGGTAAGGTTACCCAGGGCAATGATACAGCCTCCGGTGAGGGTAGCTATGTCGATGATCTTGCCCGCACCCAGCCTTTGGGCATAGGTTAGGGCATCGGCTAAAATCAGCCTGCCTTCGGCATCGGTGGAGATTATCTCGATACTCTTTCCTCCCCGGCTTTTTATCACATCTCCAGGTTTAAGAGCATGACCACTAGGCATATTCTCGGTGGCTGGGATTATCCCCACCACATTCACCTGGGGCTTAAGCTGGGCCAAAATCTGCATTGCTCCGATCACTGCCGCCCCACCTGCCATATCGGCCTTCATCTCCTCCATCCCCTTGGAGGGTTTGATAGAGACTCCTCCGCTGTCGAAGGTGATGCCCTTGCCAATCAGGGCCACTGTATCCGCCTGAGGGTCCGTCTCATAGCGCATCACAATGAGGCGACAGGGTTCCTCACTGCCTTTAGCCACTGCTAAGAAAGCCTCGGCGCCCATTTTCCGCAGCTCTTCTTCGGCCAAGACCTCAATCCCCAGGGAGAATCTCTCCGTTACCTCTCTGGCTCTTTCTGTTAGCACCCGAGGGGTCATCTGATTGCTGGGCTCGTTAACTAAGTTCCGGACCATATTCTGGGCTTGGGCGAAAATCTTGCCCCTCTCTACCCCTCTCTTCACCTCGGGGATCTTCTTTTCGTCAAACTCGACTACCAGGAGTTCTTCTATCTCTTTTTTCTCTTTCTTTTCCAGATACTTGTCGAATTTGTAGAGTCCCAATATCGCCCCTTCTGTTAGCGCCTGGGATGCACCTCTGGGGGCAAAGCCTGCAATCCCAGCCCCGTGGACGATGGTGCTCACTGATTTTGCCCCCAGTGCCCTTGCTTCCCTCAGGCTGGTGGCACTCACCTGCCTTATCCTGTCAACCGTGAACTCTTCTGATTTTCCTAAACCTGCAACTATTACTCTCTTGGCTGGGATTCTACCCAGAGAGTGAATCGCCGCTGTCTGGTTCAGTTCGCCTTTGAATTCCCCTTCTTTGATTAGGATTGATATGGCCCCGCCAAGGGCCTTGTCCACGGCGCCGGTGGCACCACCGGGATGCTCGACTCCTTCAAAGAGATTAACAATAAGGGCATCGCTTTCTATCTGGACAATATCGCCTGGTGTTACCTTTATCTCCATCGATTCCTCCTTACCTGAGTTTCAAAAAGTTCAAAATTTGCCTAAATTTCAAAAATTTGGCGAACTTGGCAATCTTTGCTTGAAGTTCAATTTTGGCAATTTCTAATGTTTTACCTTCACTGGTTGGCCGGTTCGGGCGGCTTCCCAGGCGGCCTGGGTGAGCTGGGCTACTCGAAGGCCGCAGATAGCCGGGGCCTGAACCTCATCCTTGCCCAAAATGGCATCGATAAAATTCTGATCGGGGTTGGACCGGTAGGGAAGTCCCGTAGGCTGGAAGGGTTCAGGGACACCGGCGCAGATGTAGGTGAGATCCCCATTGTAATAGTGAACCGCCGCCTTCGAGCCCCATATCTCTATGTCCTCTCGGAAACTGGGAGAGTTGCCCAGCACAGAGATGTTGCCAATCGCCCCATTGGTGAATTTCACACTCAAGGCAGAGTTGATATCCACCTCGGTATCCAAGTTGTCGATGTAGGCAGTTACCCCGTCAGGCTCCAGTCCGGTCATCCACAGGAGGATGTCCAAAAGATGGCTGCCGGAGTCGCTCAATTGACCTCCTCCGGATAGAGCTAACTGCTGACGCCAAGTTCCTCTCTGTGCCCGGTACCAGTCCTGACAGAGAAAAGCAGAGATGAACTGCACTTCGCCCAGTTCCCCGGTTCTGATCTGGTTCCGCACATAGCGAAAGGTAGGTTCAAAATGGCGCTGATAGGAAATAAGGAAGACATTCTCGCTTTTTTCCACCTCTTCCACAATCTGTTGGGCGTGCTCAGTGGTGCAAACCATTGGCTTCTCCACCAGCACATGCAGCCCTTTTCGGAGCGAATCCATCGCCTGTTGGAAATGAAGGGTGTGAGGGGTGGAAATCTCCACTGCATCCAGTTTTACCCCTTCCAGCATCTGCCGGTAATCTGAGAAAGAGGGCAGCTCCTTGAGCTGGGGATAATCCTCCCAGGCTTTTTTCAGGCTATCCTGACTCACATCCGCCAGGGCAACTATCTCTGCCTCTGGCATAGTGAGCATTCTTCCTATATGCCCTCGAGCGTTGCCACCACACCCAATAAACCCTACTTTTATCTTTTCCATATCTTATGTTTCTCCTCTCTTTTTTTACAGTTTTCCTGGAAAATCAATCTTGATTGACTCGTAAAAAGTCCGAAGTTCCCCCTCTCCCTTGAAGGGAGAAGGTCGGGGTGAGGGTGAAAGTCTTGATATTTTAAATAGTTTTTCTTCCCCCTCCCCTTTGTCCCCTCCCCCAGGGGATAAACGACTTCTTACGAGCGGATCAATCTTTAGCACTTTGGCTGTGGAGCAGATAGGCACGGATAAACTGGTCTATCTCCCCGTCCATAACTGCCTGCACATTCCCTGTCTGGACGCCTGTGCGATGGTCTTTCACCAGATTGTAGGGGTGCATAACATAGGAGCGGATCTGGCTGCCCCACTCAATGCTCTTCTTTTTGCTTTCTATCTCCTTAAGTCTCTTCTGCTCCTCTTCTTCTTGGTGACGTTGGTACAGCTGAGCAGTTAGCACCCGCATGGCATTCTCTCGGTTTTGGTGCTGAGATCTCTCCGACTGGCACTGAACAGTAATCCCGGTAGGCAGATGGGTAATTCTCACCGCCGAGTTCACCTTGTTCACATTTTGTCCGCCAGGCCCGCTGGCGCGAAAGGTCTCTGTCCTGAGATCTGCCCCGTTGATTTCTACTTCAAATTTCTCATCTACTTGAGAATAAACGAAGACTGAGGCGAAAGAGGTATGCCGTCGACTCTGGGAATCGAAGGGGGAAATCCTCACCAGTCGATGCACTCCGACTTCGGTTTTGAGATAACCATAGGCATATTCACCCCTGACATCAACGGTGACCGATTTGATTCCCGCCTCATCACCGGGCTGAAGGTCTAAGACATCCGATTGGAAATCTTGGCGTTCCATCCATCTGAGGTACATCCGGAGCAGCATCTGAGTCCAGTCCATCGATTCAGTACCGCCAGCCCCGGAGTGAATGGTGAGAATGGCATCCCGGGGGTCATCCTTTCCGCCCAGGATATTCCTGAACTCAAGCTCCTCTATCTTTTTCTCTAAAGGACCCAGTGCCTGGGCCACCTCAGCAAAGGTGTCAGAGTCATCTTCCTCTTGAGCTAATTGGAGCAATGTGGCCAGATCTTCCCTCTCCTGTTCCAACTGTTTCCAGGCAGAGACCCATTTTCTCCGGCGATTCAGCCCCTCAAGAAGCTCTCTGGCTGATTTTTCATCACTCCAGAAATCTGGCTCGGCTGTCTTTTGTTCTAACTCCGTTATCTGCGCCTCTTTTGTAGTCAGGTCAAAGACAGTCTCGTAGTTCAACCAACTTTTGCTTGCAGTATTGCAGTCTTGTTTCCAGCTCGCTTGGCATTTTCTCTGCCTCCTTAATTAGAAATGACTGAGTCGAATTGACTAACGTTATGGGCTGATCTCAACCATAATCTTGAAGATCAAGCCGCACAGTCCCGCGGCCACGGGAAGGGTGAGAAGCCAGGAGAGGATTATATTCCGGATGACTCGCAAGTTAAGTGCTGCCATTCCTCGGGCAAAGCCCACTCCCATCACTGTGCCCACGGAGACATGGGTAGTGGAGACAGGTAATCCCAGACAGGAACAGAGCAACACGGTGGTAGCGGCAGAGAACTCGGCGGCAAACCCTCGAGTAGGAGTGATCTCGGTGATGCGTTTACCTATGGTCTCCATCACCCGGCGTCCCCAGGTGGCGATGCCAATCACTAAGCCAACCCCACCTATAGCCAGCATCCAGATCGGGACGGTTGTTTTCATGTCCACCGTGTGGGTGGCAATTATAGAGAATACCGCCGCTACTGGTCCCACCGCGTTGGCCACATCATTGGACCCATGGGCAAAGGCTTCATAAGAAGCACTCATCACCTGCAGGGGCTTGGAAAGCTCTTCCACCTCCTCCGTCTGCACTGAGCTTTTAGGCGTGTATCTCCGCAAAAAAAGGTAACCTCCCAGACCAGATACGCCAGCCACCGCCAAGGCAATCCCCAGAATCGTAAGCAGAGGTAATTTCAGCTGTAGATTGCGCATCCCTGTGTGGATCACCGCCAGGGTGAGAATCACACCGGTCAGGCCAACAAATATCGGGCCTATCCTCTTAAAAGAGAGCAGCGGTGCCTCGGTAGCCAAAACTTTATATCTGATTATATTGAAAATAACAAAGGAGATGAGAGCTCCAAACAGGGGAGAGATCATCCAACCCAGGACAATGGAGAGGATCACTGACCATTTGATCCCGGTGATGCCGACGGTTATCAGGCCAAAACCCACTATGGCGCCTACAATACTGTGGGTAGTGGAGACAGGCATCCGCAGATAAGTAGCCACAGTAATCCACATCGCGGCCGCTAACAGGGCAGATATCATCCCGTAGACCAACAGCGAAGGGTTATCAGCAAAGAAGTTAGGGTTGATTATCCCCTTACGAATGGTGTTAACTACCCGTGCCCCAACCAAGACTGCACCCAGAAAGTTGAATACTCCAGCAATTATCACCGCCTGTCTGAAGCTGAGCGACTCTGCTGCCACCGAAGTGCCCATAGAGTTGGCGACATCATTGCTGCCAATGCTCCAGGCGATGTACAAACTTGCGACTATAGCAATAATCAGTAGCGTCATATCTGGCGCCAATCTTCCCAGGGTTAACGGGCTATAATCCTTCGCAGCCGGTCATCGGCGTTCTCACAGGCGTCTGCTATCTGGCCCAGGGTCAGCAGTACATGGGTGAGGAAATTTATGGTGATGGGATCTAACTCCTTCTCGTGAAGGTATATTTTCTTCGCCAAGGCAAATTGCAATTTATCCGACTCCCATTCCTTCTTATCTACTTGCTTGATTAACCGATGGATCTTCTCTTCTTCACCTTTCAGAAAGGCTGTCTTCAACAGATCCTTTAACTCCTGGATCGACAATTTGTAAGCCTCTACCACCTCCTTGAGTTTCTCCATCAGATTACGAAAATCCTGCTTCAGATATTCCGGCACCTCGGTGGGACGCAAGGCCAGAATAGTAACCGCATCCTGGCAGAAGTCGGCAATCTGATCCTGTTCCCGCAGAAGGGCCAGTATGTCCCCCCGATCTACAGGCATAAATAGGCTCTTGGGCAGATGTTCTCGCAGGGCGTTCTTTACCTCGTCTGCCTGATACTCTAACTGGGATATCTCCTCCATCTCGTGATCAAAATCCATTTTGTCGCCTTCTTCTATCCATCGGTTTACTACTATAACGAACCTGTTGAAACAGGTCTCTACCGCCAGAAAGTGCTCCAGAAGGGACTCAAACGGCGAATGGCGGAAAAGAGAAATCGGTATCCTCATAACAATTCTGCCTCCTTGTTCACGTTGATTGCTGGAACCAATGTATCGTTCTGTTTAATCCCTCGGCAATACTCACCTTAGGCTCCCATCCCAACAGTCTCTTGGCCTTGCTTATGTCCGGTTGTCTTACCTTCGGGTCATCTTCTGGAAGGGGGTTGAAGACTATTTTGCTATTGCTATTGGTGAGTCGCAGGATGGTTTTTGCCATCTCTGACACGGTCATCTCCTGGGGATTTCCCAGATTCACCGGGGTGTGGATATCGGAGAGCATCAGGCAATAGATGCCCTCGATTAAGTCGGTTATGTACCCGAAACTTCTGGTCTGGGAACCATCGCCAAACATGGTGATGTCCTGGCCGGCTAATGCCTGACAGATGAATGTGGGCACTGCCCGGCCATCGTTTTTTCGCATTCGAGGCCCAAATGTATTAAAGATGCGGGCGATTCTGGTATCCACCCCGTGATAACGATGGTAAGCCATAGTGATCGCCTCGGCATAGCGCTTGGCCTCATCGTACACCCCCCGAGGACCAACCGGATTAACATTCCCCCAGTAATCTTCACTCTGGGGGTGAACTTGAGGGTCCCCGTAGCATTCGGAAGTGGAGGTCAGCAAAAAGGCAGCCTTCTTCTCCTTGGCCAATCCTAAGGTCTTGTGCGTCCCCATCGCCCCCACTTTCAGTGTCTGGATGGGCAACTGCTGGTAGTCAATGGGGCTGGCTGGACTGGCAAAGTGAAGCACAAAGTCCAACTGGCCAGCCACATAGACATAGTTGGTAACATCGTAGCGGATGAACTCAAATCCTTCGATTCCGAAAAGATGGGCGATGTTATCCGCATTCCCCGTCACCAGGTTATCCATACAGATAACCTGATGACCTTTATTCAGTAAGAACTCACATAGATGTGAACCTATGAATCCAGCTCCGCCGGTGACCAGAATCCTCATCGTTCCCCTCCCAGTATTTTTGTGTCCGCAAATTATACATAAGGTCGCAATAATTTGTCATTGCGAGCGATAGCGAAGCAATCTCAATTTCCTCAAAATAAAGAGATTGCTTCGTCGCGGAGCCTGTGCTGAGCGATGGCAACGTGCTCCTCGCAATTGTAAAATGACAGGATGACTCACAATGTTACTTTTGAAACGTCATCCCAGCTCACTGGGAAACAGAAGGATCTTCCGCGAATCTCTGTTCCTTGCCAATTCAAGGGCTTGTTTAATTTCACTTAGAGCCAATTTATGGGAAATCACTGCTTCAACTTTTATCCTGCCTTTTTCAACCAAGCTAATTGCTGGCAGAAAGTTGGCCAGCAGGCTGAATGTGCCAAATATCTTCAACTCCCGGCGGTAGACATCGAAGGGATCCAGGTTGATCTGAGTCCCCTGGGGACAAACACCAAAGTAGAGGACTCTACCTCCATCCTTGACATACTTAGGTAGTGCCTCCACTACCTGAGGAATACCGGTGGCATCGATGACCAGGTCGAATTTACCCCTTCCCGCTATCTGTTTAGGCAATGCTGGACTGTTGCAGAAGGTTTCGTCCACGCCCAGGCTTTGGGCAAAATCCAGTTTCTCCTGAAATAAATCCACCACCGCCAATGTAGAGGCCCCTTTCATCTTGCATGCCTGAGCCAATAACAGACCAATAGGCCCTGCTCCAAAAATCAGGACTTCTTCACCCGGATCTACTCCCACTATCTCCACCCCGTGGAGGACGCAGGCTAAAGGTTCTATCAGCGCCCCTTGCTCGTAAGAAAGCCCACCAATAGAGTAGACATTTTCCTCCTTAACCACCACTTTCTGGGCGAACCCGCCGGGCAGACTAACCCCGTATGCCTTGAACTGTCGGCAGAAATGCTCTTTATGACTCTTACAGAAGGAGCATCTTCTACAGGGCACATTAGGGTCTACTGTAACCCGTTCGCCCACAGAGACAGTGCTAACCTCCTGCCCTATTTCAATCACCTCTCCCGCAAACTCGTGCCCTGGAATCAGAGGCAAGGAGGCAGGAAATTCTCCTTGGTAGATGTGAAGATCAGTACCACACAATCCCGCTGCCTTAACAGCGATGGCAACCTCTTGGGGGCCAACAGATGGGTCTTCTACCTGGGTAAACTCTGCCTTCCCAGGGGATTTAATCACAACCGCCTCCATTGAAATCTCCTTGCAAAGCGGATTAAATGTTCTCCCGTATATTAGCTAAGAGCGGACAGACTTAAGGAAAACAGCGCTCAACCTGGAACTGAACTCTTGCTCCTATGCACTACCAATAGAATTAACAATATAATTGTCACCTTAGGTTAAGTCAATATAAATCTCATAATCTCTAAACCTGCTTATTATTCAGTATTTTCCCTTGCAGATTCAAACCAGAAGTAGTATTTTATGCCGATGGGAAATGGCCACAAGAAGATCCTTTTTGGAGAAGGAAATGTTTCTTAGGGTGCTCTCGATAACGATTGTTCTTTTCACAGTTGGCTACGCTACTGCGCTGCTGGTGACTCTACTGGGGCTGTTTCGCCTGTCGGCAATCCTCAGACAGAAAGACCTCACCTTCTCTGTCTCCATTATTATTCCGGTGAGAAATGAGGAACAGAATATCGGCAGATGCCTGGATTCACTTGTAAAACAGGATTACCCCAGAAAACTCTTGGAGATCATCGTAGTTGATGACCACTCCAGCGACCGCACTGCCGAGGTGGTTAGCTCTCACCTGGGAGAGAATGTCCAGCTGTTAAGTACCAAAGGAGCCGCCACTAAGGGTAAGAAGGCAGCAATAGAGATGGGTATAAGACACAGCCGGGGCGAACTTATTTTCACCACCGATGGCGATTGCGTCGTGCCTTCCACCTGGATTAAGGGGATGGTTAGCTATTTCTCTCCCGCCGTGGGAATGGTTGCAGGGCGCACAGAGTTCTCTCGAACAGAGGAGCGTTCTCTGTTCCATAGATTGCAGTCCCTGGAGTTCCTTGGTATTGTGGCCGCAGGGGCCGGGGCAATTGGCGCGGGAATCCCTGCCACCTGCGGTGGGAGTAACCTTGCTTACCGCAGAGAGGCGTTCGAACAAACAAGAGGATTCGGGAAAGGAAAACGGTTGGTTTCCGGCGATGACGACATTTTGATGCAGACTATCCATAAGAAAACGCCTTGGAAGGTTACTTTCGCTACCGTACCGGAGACTTTTGTACAGACTCAACCGGCCGATAACATCAGTCTCTTCCTTCAGCAACGAGCACGTTGGGCGTCGAAATGCGCCCACTATCCCAAAAAATGGCTGGTTGCGTTATTGGCAGTGATCTTTTTCTACTTCTGCTTGATGCTCTTTTCTCTTCCCTTTTCTATCCATCTCTTCTCCCAGTTCCCCGTCCCACTTATCTGTTTCTCCCTGAAAGCAGCTGCGGATTTGGCCGTTGTCTGGACTGGCTGCATCCTGTTTCGTCGCCGGGACCTTCTTCCTTTTTTCCCGCTGGCCGAAATTTTCCATATCCCATACATTGTATTGGTTTCAATCCTAGGGTTCTTTGGCAGGTTCAGTTGGAAGCAACGAGAGGGAAAATGGCACTTTCACACCTAGCCCAGCGGTTCTTTCCCTCTGTTCTCTGGAGGGGCGACCCCACTCTGCCCAGAGTTGCTCTCACCTTCGATGACGGGCCTGATCCGGTTAACACCCCCAGATTACTGGATGTGCTGGCGAAATTCGGTATAAAGGCCTCTTTTTTCCTTCAGGGCAGAAATGTAGAACACTACCCCGAAGTCGCCGCTCAGATAGCCGCAGAGGCTCACACTATTGGCAACCACACCTACAACCACACCCGCCTGATACTGAAATCGAGGCGACTTATATACCAAGAGATTAAACACGCCGAGAAAGCCATAACCAGGGCTACCGGCAGTTCTACGAGATTCTTCCGCCCTCCTTATGGCCAAATGGACTGGCGAGCTCTTAAAATAGCCAGTGAAATGGGATACCAGGTAGTGATCTGGTCTGCTCTGCCCTGGGACTGGAAGGCAAAAATCCCCAAGAAAATCGTCACAGCCACTCTCTCCTGTCTGTTCAACGGTGCAATCATTGTGCTGCACGACAGGACCCCAGAACTTCCTGCCGCCTTAGAGTTAATTATTGAGATTGGGAAACAGAGAGGCTTTAGCTTCGTATCACTGGAGCAGATGATATGTTCACAATAGCAGCAGTGATTTTGGGACCCTTGTATTTCTCTCTGGCTATTCTCTTTTTGTGGGGTACGTTTAGGGAGAGAAGAGAGAGAAAAGAGAAGACACAGCGGTCTTTCGTGTCAATTGTAATTGCGGCGAAGGACGAACAGACAAACATTGGCAGGTGTTTAGATTCTCTTCTGGCTCAGAACTATCCAGGGGACAAATTTGACATATTTGTGGTGGATGATTGCTCAGAGGACTGTACCGCTGAGATTGTCAGAACTTACACCGCCCGTCTCCCGAAGATCCATCTACTTCAAGCCAAATCGCCTCCTGAGGATCTCCCTGGAAAACAGCACGCCCTGGCGGTGGGGATTGAAGGCTCCAGAGGTGAGATTATCCTGACCACTGATGCCAACTGCACAGCGCCCTCAGAATGGATAAGCAAAACAGCCGCACTCTTCTCCCCAGAGGTAGGGTTAGTCGCCGGATTCACACTTTTGGAAGCAAAGGGTCTGTTTGCCAAACTGCAGTGTCTGGACCTGCTTTACTTGCTCACCATTGGCTGGGGAGCAACTGGCATAGGAAAACCGACCAGTGCCATG
>DAOVPH010000161.1 GCA_030629295.1 Candidatus Latescibacterota bacterium
AAGAGACACAAATGTGAATCAGCCCTATTGTATAGAGACGACCCGCCGGGTCGTCTCTACTCCCTCTGTTGTCAGAAGAAAAACTCAATGGTCACGCGGATAAACAGAGCAGCTTGGGGATAAGTCGCCAGAAACGTCCGGATTCCAAAAAAATTGAGTTCCTGAAAAATGTTCGTTACAGGGAGGAAAAAAAAGTTTGACTTTTAGGAAAAACTTGGTTATTTTAATACCAAAGACTCACTGAGTGATGTACTGAAGCTAACTTCTTGTTTATAGGAGGTGTGTGGAGATGAGACAGTGGATGTTCGGCTTGGTTGGGATCCTGGCAGCTGTAGTCGCTTTTTCCACCTGTGGGGCAGAGAATCCCTTGATTGGTTCTACGGTTCGGAATGACCAACAATTGGGCATCAAGCATTTAAATAGTTTAAGCTTGCTCGATCCGAATCGCCTTTCGATGTCGCAGAGTTACTCGTTGATGTTTCTTTCCGACGGCAAAAGGAGCCAAGCCAGCGGATTTTATCTTAACCGCCTCATCTACCAGTTTTCGGCACCCATCTCTCTAAAATTAGAGATGGGCTATTTGCATAGCTCTTTACCGGGCTGGGGAAAGTCAACTACCACTGATGGAGAATTCTTCCCCGCGGTTGAATTGCTCTATCGGCCCAGTCGCAACTTCTCTTTAAGCTTCCAATACAGGGTTCTGCCTTCGCTGTACAACTTTTGTGGATATCCGTATTACCAGCGATTTAACCGATAAAACTGAGCAACTGTTTTTTGGTTAGTGTCCCTTAATCGTTGGGCAATTCATTTAACCATAGAGTGACAGAAAAAGAGAAAGAACTCTCTTAACGTATTGTAACTCTGTGACCTTCGTGTCTCTGTGGTGAGTTATCCTAATGGCCCAGGGACACCTCCGTTTTTTCTTTGGGGAAGAATCTATGGCAAGTCTGGTTAAATTCCCTTTCTATAAAGATATGAAGAGGGGCGTGCACAATCTCAGTTGTGTCCGTCCCTTTTAATGTGCCGAAAGAGAAGAACAAAGATGCTGAACAGAACAGTAGGAATAGTATTGGTTGCTCTTCTCTGGGCTGGCTGTAAACAGCCTGCCCCAAAATCCCAGAAGGAGGTGATGCCCATCCGGGTGGAGGTGCTTAATGGCTGTGAAGAGCGAGGATTGGCCCGGAAAGTCACTGGTCTGCTTCGGCGCAGCGGTTTTGATGTGGTCAATTTCGGAAACGCCGAGAATTTTGACTTTCTGGAGACAATCGTAGTAGACAGATCAGGCCACATGAAGAAGGCCCAGCAGGTCGCTCAGGCCCTGGGTGTAGAAAACTGCGTCCAGCAGATAAAACAGGACCCCTACCGGATAGAGGATGTGTTGGTCATTATCGGGCGCGATTTCCGCAAATTAGCCTTTGGCAAAAATCTTGGGAGGTGACACCTTGGACACCGACTCTCTGCAACTTACTGATCTTGCAGTTCAGTTCTTGAGGTCAAAAAAAGCAACGACTATCGTGAAAATGGATTTGAGGGAGCTGACAGATATTACTGATTACTTTGTCATCTGTACTGCTGAATCCAGGCCTCACACCGAGGCCTTATGCGATGCAGTCATCGAAGGGATGGAAAAGGCCGGTTACCCACCCTGGCATGTAGAGGGCGATGCCGACCAGACCTGGGTGTTAATTGATTTCGTGGATGTAGTAGTGCACATTTTCCAACAAGATACTCGCCAGTTTTACGCCTTGGAGCGCCTGTGGGGCGACGCCCGAATAGAGGAGGTCTCCCCTTGAATATCCTGGTGGTAGGCTCAGTAGCCTTAGATACGGTGGAGACACCCGTCCAGAAGGTGACCGATGTGTTAGGAGGTTCGGCAACCTATTTCGCTGCTGCCGCCAGCTACTTTTCCCCGGTCAGGGTGGTGGCCGCCGTGGGTGAGGATTTTCCCTTGCAGGAGTTGGATTTTCTCAAAGAAAAAGAGGTGGACTTCACCGGACTTCAGATAAGAAAGGGGAAGAGCTTCCGCTGGGCGGGCAGATACGGTTTCCACCCCAATGACCGCCAGACCCTGCTGCTTGAACCCGGTGTCTTCGCCCAATTCCAGCCTACTATCCCTGAACAATATCGAGACTCTGACCTCCTTTTTTTGGCCAACATAGATCCAGAACTCCAACTACGGGTGCTTGAGCAGGTCTCTTCCCCCAGACTTTCCTGCTGCGACACCATTGATCACTGGATTAGGACCAAAAGAGAGGTTCTGCTTCGGAATCTGGCCCAGGTGGATACAGTCATCCTCAACGATGCAGAAATGCAGCAGCTTACAGAAGAGCTAAGCCTGATTAAGGCGTCTAAGGTAGTGCTAAGCAGAGGGGCCAAGATAGTGATCGTCAAAAAAGGAGAGCACGGGGCAGTGATGTTCACCCACGATGCCCTGTTCAGTGTTCCTGCCTACCCGGTGGAATCTGTCTTTGACCCCACCGGGGCGGGAGACTCCTTTGCTGGTGGTTTCCTGGGCTACCTGGCCCAAACTGGGGACTTTAGCCAGACCAACTTGAGAAGGGCCGTGGTCTACGGCAGCGTAATGGCCTCTTTTACCGTAGAGAAATTCAGTGTAGATGGCCTTAAAGGACTAACTTGCGACCAGATTGAGGAACGATTTGCCCGGTTCAAACAGATCACCTATTTTGAATAGACCCTGAACTTAAAAACCACAGAGGCATAGAGACACGGAGGAGAATACTCATATGCCTTCTCTGTGCCTCCGTGGTTACTTGAGATTTCTTACGCAATAAGAGAAAGGTAGAGGCACCAGAGTAAGACATTGCAGATAGAGACGATCAAATGGGTTTCTGGGGCGGTAAGGATAATTGACCAGACGCGATTGCCCCTTCAACTGGTCTACCTCGACTGCAGGGATGTGGAGACCTTAGCCCAGGCTATTGAAGAGCTAAAGGTGCGAGGTGCCCCTGCCATTGGGGTTGCCGCTGCCTACGGGGTGGTGCTGAGCGTGTGGGGACAGGAGGACATTTCTCAGGAGCTTGAGCGGAAGGTCCGCTGCGCCGTGGATCGCCTGTCACACACCCGTCCCACAGCGATTAACCTGTTTTGGGCACTGGAGAAGATGCAACGTGCGTTTACCCAAAGCAGAGGAGAAGAGCCAGAGAGGATTCAGCACCTGCTTCTTCAGGAGGCGGACAGGATTTTCGAACAGGAGAGGAAGGTCTGCCAAAAGATTGGTGAAAATGGGGCTGCCCTGTTAGAGGACGGCATGTCGGTTCTCACTCACTGCAACGCTGGTGCCCTGGCCACTGCAGGTCTGGGGACGGCACTGGGAGTGATTTATGCTGCAAAGTCGCAGGGCAAGCGCATCTGTGTCTTCGCCGACGAGACCCGTCCGCTTCTGCAAGGGGCACGTCTCACTACCTGGGAACTACTGCAGAACGAAATTGAGGTGACTCTCATCTGCGACAATGCTGCCGCTGCCCTGATGAGAACGGGCAGAATAGATGCAGTGATGGTAGGCGCTGACCGGATTGCCAGAAACGGAGATGTGGCCAACAAAGTCGGCACCTACGGACTTGCCATCCTGGCAAAAGAACACCGCATCCCGTTCTATGTCGCTGCTCCCCTTTCCACATTGGATATGAAGCTCGCCGACGGCAGCAAGATCCCTATCGAACAGAGAAGTCCGGAGGAGGTTACCCGAGGCTTCGGGCTGCCGACCGCCCCCCAGGAAGTGAAGGTATTTAATCCCGCCTTCGATGTCACCCCAGGCGAGCTGGTGAGCGCCATTATCTTGGAGAAAGGAATCGCCAGAAATCCTTACGAACCTACTTTTGAAAGATGGGTGAGGTAACCTAAATACACATCTTGAGGAGAAGAATTTATGGGCCAGCCTTGCAGCCAGTCTTTTAG
>DAOVPH010000211.1 GCA_030629295.1 Candidatus Latescibacterota bacterium
AATGCCTCGGGTGTCTTTACCATAGGAACCTGCCTCCCTCCGGAAACAGGAGGAGAAACCCACATATCTCAAAGGAAGCTCTTCTACTTTCAGAATTTCATCCCGGTGCAAGGGACCAAGGGTGTGCTCAGCAGTGGCGACAAGGCGCAGGCCGTCTAAGGTTGTCTTGTACATCTCAGTGTCGGCTGAGGGGAGATACCCCATAGCGTAAAGGATCTCTTCCCGAGCCAGAACCGGAGGGATAACCGGAATGAATCCCTCTTTGGTCAGCATCTCAAAGACAAACTGAACCAGGGCAAACTCCAGCAGGACTGCCTCGTTTTTCAAGTAGTAAAATCTGGTGCCGGAGACCTTGGCCGCCCGGGGAATATCTATCAGATCCAGCTTCTCCCCCAGCGTCACATGGTCCTGGGGGTCGAAATCGAACTGCCTGGGCTCCCCCCACTCTCTTATTACCACATTGCCGCTTTCGTCCTTGCCTTCGGGAACGCTTTCGTCAGGAAGGTTGGGAATCTGCATCAACAGAGCGGTGAGGGATTCTTCTGTCTGTTTCAGAGAGACCTCAATTTCTCTTATTTGCTGAGAGACTTCTTTCATCTGCCCTATCAACTGAATTTTCTTCTCCGGGTGCTGTCCTATCTGAGAACTAAGGTCTTTCTGAACACTGCGCAATCCGTTTACCTTAGTGAGCAGCCGCCGTCTCTCTTCGTCCAGACGGAGGATTTCATCCACCCGAATCACCGCTCCTTTCTCAGCGGCGCCTTCCCTCACCTGCTCCGGATTCTCCCTGATCAGCTTTATATCTATCATCGGATCTACCTCTCAGTTCATCAAGGCATAAGCTACAATATTTGTTCCCATTCTGAAAGCGGCTTCTCTTTTCTCTGGTGGGTCTTTGTGTACATCAGGGGCCGCCCAGCCGTCGCTTATGTTCGTCTCGTAGGTATAGAACACCACCAGTCTGCCCTGGTCAAATATACCAAATCCCTGAGGTGGTTTCCCATCGTGCTGGTGGATTTTGGGTAACCCGTGTGGAAGGTCATAAAAACAATGGTAAATAGGAAAACTGGAGGGCAGTTCCACCAGCTCTTTGTCCGGGAATACCTTTTTTATTTCTCGCCGAAAGGCCTTATCCATCCCGTAGTCGTCGTCGGCGTAGAGGAACCCTCCCTGGGTCAAGTATAACCTGAGCCGTTTGACCTCCTGCGGGGAAAGCTCTATGTTCCCATGCCCAGTCATAATCAGAAATGGGTACTGAAACAGCTTTGGGGATTCTATTTCTACCACTGCTTCTTCTTCATTGACCCGGATGGTGGTCCTTTTGTTTATCTCTCTGGCCAGATTAGGAATGATGGAGGGGTCGTTGTACCAGTCGCCCCCGCCGCTGTACTTTAGTCTGGCTATACTGAGCCGATGGGAATCCCTAACTTCCTGGGTTTGAAGGACAGAGGAGGGGAGAAGGAAAACCAAAGCGGTAAACGATAGTACCCATTTTTTAGCCTTGCTCTGCATAGTTTTTTTCAACTGAACTCCGATTCGTAGAAAGTCTAAAATGCTCCTTCTCTATTTTCTGTGATAGCCTTCATTAAAGCCACTACCTTAGCCGATGCAGCCTTTGCCTGGGCTACCGAGCCGCTAATGTCAGTAGGCCCTCCACAACAGCCAGCCACAAATATCCCCTCCATATTTGTCTCGGTAGGATCAATCCCTAAGCCGGTGTAGAATCCAAACTGGTCGGTCTTGAGATTCAAAACCTCTGCCAGCTCTCTGGCCCCTACTGAGGGAGCTATGCCCACGGAGAGGATAACTAAGTCATACTCTCCTCTGGCGATTTTGCCTTGCTCCATATCTTCATAGACCAAGGTAAGCCGGCCATCAGGACCTTCGCTGACCTCGGCAGGAAGCCCTCTGATAAAGCGAATCTCTTCCTTAGACTGGGCATAAAACTGGTCAAATCCCTTGCCAAATTTCTGAATGTCCATATAGTGAATGGCTATGTTCGTCTGGGGAGATTGATACTTAAGCAGGCGAGAGATTCTCATGGCGTAGGCACAGCAGACTTGCGAACAGTAGCCGCTTTCTAACTGCGAGTCACGGGAACCCACGCACTGGATAAAGGCAACATCCTGAGGAATTTGACCGTCAGAAGGTCTCTCGATCCGCCCCTTTCTGCCCAGTTGCTCTTCCACCTCCAGCCCGGTCACCACATTGGGAAACCTGCCGTATCCGTACTGAGGTTTGTTCCGGAGATTAGAGGGCTCAAATCCTGTGGCCACAACAATGGCTGCTACTTGCAGCTCAACCTGGCGGGGCGAACGGTCAAAACGGACAGCCTCGGTGGGACAGACCTCTACACATCGGCGGCACTGCTGCCCGGTGTAATTCCGACACCTCTCCTGATCAATCAAATAACCATAAGGAAATGCCCGGGACAAAGTCGGCGTAATGCACTGCTCCGGACATTCCTGGACACACAGCCCGCAGGCGATACAATCCTCCAGCGCAATCGGCGGAGGCTGTTGTAAGATGGTGATTCGGAACTTCCCGTTGTCTCCTGTTATCTCTTTGACCTCTGAAGAGGGGTAGAAAGAGACTGAGGGAAGATCTTTCAACTCCGCTATCTTTTCGGTAAGAACACAGGCAGAGCATTTGTTGCACCTGTCGGTAGCCTTACAGCCGAATCGGGCAACCTGTCCGCCTATTGTGGCTTGTTTGTCCACTAAGTGTACAGAGATGCCTTCCCGGGCCAGATCAACTGCTGAGGTTATCCCGGCGATGCCGGCGCCGATGATCAAAACATTTCTGGTCTCCAATCTGATACTCCCCATTTTAAGAGAGAGAAAAGGGGAGACCCCTTTTCTCTCTCCTCTTTCTTCTTTCTCT
>DAOVPH010000111.1 GCA_030629295.1 Candidatus Latescibacterota bacterium
GAATACCACCCTTATGATGGCAGTATCGATATAGTGAATTTAGATAAGACCTATCCTTATGAACAAGCTAAGGAATGGGTACTCAGGTCTATTAAACCACTGGGTAAAGATTATCAAGAGAAAATGAAAAAAGCTCTGACAGGTGGCTGGATTGACGTGTATGAAAATACTGGTAAACGTGCCGGTGCTTACTCAGCGAATGTCTATGGCGTTCACTCCTATATGTTGCTTAATTACAATGAGACATTAGATAATGTCTTTACGCTGGCGCATGAACTGGGTCATACTATGCATACCACCCTTTCTGATGAAAATCAGCCTTTTGCCACAAGCGATTACACAATTTTTGTGGCAGAAGTCGCTTCGACGCTTAATGAACGGTTACTTCTCGATTATCTGCTGGAGCGATGGGATGATCCGCAAGAACGTATTATGCTGCTAACCCAAGCTATGGATAACATTGTCGGCACTTTCTTTCTTCAAGTCATGTTCGCCGATTATGAACTACAAGTTCACCGTATTGTAGAACAAGGGCAACCTGTCACACCATCTACTTTGAATAAAGTAATATTAGACCTTTATGAAACATATTATGGCGATTCGATTACATTAGATAATCTGTATGAGGTACTTTGGGCTCGTATTCCCCATTTCTTCACTGTGCCCTATTATGTTTATCAGTATGCTACTTGTTTTGCTAGTTCAGCTGAAATTTATAAGAATTTAACCACCGGATCAGAAATTCAGCGTAAAGAAACTCTGGAAAAATATTTAACGCTACTTAAGTCTGGAGGGAGTGATTATCCAATGGAACAACTCCGAAAGGCTGGCGTGGATTTGACAAAGCCTGAGCCAATTCAGGCGGTCATTGATCAACTTGGTAAGATGGTCAGTCAATTGGAGAAGGAGGTGTCAAAGCTTTAGGGTGGTGTGTTCGATTTGACCCCATAGGAATTGAAACGCGGCTAAAAGAACAGACGGTTGAACTTGTCCGTTCTCAAGCAAAAAGGTCTTGACAAAATACCATCAGTATTTTATACTTACTTAATGCGCCTGTAGCTCAGTTGGATAGAGCAGCGGACTTCTAATCCGCAGGTCGGGCGTTCGAGTCGCCCCAGGCGTGCTTTATGATTGATGGTGAGTGTAGCTCAGTCTGGTTAGAGCACCAGGTTGTGGCCCTGGTGGCCGGGGGTTCAAGTCCCCTCACTCACCCCAGAATGAGAAAGGCCCCGGTCTGTTTCAAAGGCCGGGGCCTTTTTAAGCCACATTCGCGAAACACCGAATGAACACTGAAGGAACCGAACAGGATAATGGTGAAGTTCAAATCTGGCTTAACCTATTTCTACAGTTAGCTTTTCGTAGACTACTATAGCGTTTCATTAAAAACTTGTCATTGCGAGCGTTAGCGAAGCAATCCCGTGGTCTAGTTTGTGAGCCTTCTTAGAGATTGCTTTGTCGCTTCGTTCCTCGCAATGACAGCGTAAAGGTTTTCATGAAACGTAATACTACCCTTACATATTCAGTGCCATTTCGGTGTTTTTCAGTGTTCAATTTTCCGGATACAGTTTCATCGAGGAGCAGGGAGATCTGTGCCCCCGCCTATTGCTGATAACTATATCTCAGACCGTTTTTTTTCTCGATTTTGCACGAGAAGAGACAGCAGTTGCCAACTTCGCCTGTTTCTTCCTCTCCACTTTGGCCTGCCATTCTACCAGGATAGGACTGACGATGTAAATAGAAGAATATGTCCCCACTACCACGCCGATTAACAGGGCGAAAGAGAAATCGTGAATCACCTCTCCTCCGAATAGAAACAGAGACAGTACTACTAAGATAGTAGTTAAAGATGTGATCATAGTTCGCCCTAAGGTTTCATTTATACAGCGGTTAATGATGTCGGGATATCTCTCCCTTTTGTAAAGTTTCAACCCCTCTCTGATTCGGTCAGAGACCACGATGGTGTCATTTAGAGAGTAGCCGACAATAGTAAGCAAGGCAGCCACAATGGTTAAGGAGAACTCTCTATTGAGCAGAGAGAATATCCCCATAGTGATCAGCACATCGTGAAACAGGGCGACGACAGCAGCTACGCCGAATTTGAACTCAAATCGTATGGCAACATAGATAAGCATCCCCAGCAGGGCGATCACCATCGCCTTGATGGCCTTTCCTTTCAATTCACTTCCAATCTTAGGCCCTACCTTTTCCTGCCGCAGCAGCCACTCTTCTTCCTTGCCGGATAGCTCTGTCTTAAAGCTCTGTTTTAAAGTGCCTTTTATCGCCTCGGCTATCTCTGTGCCGGCCTCTCGTTCTCCCACTCTGATAAGCACATCATTGGGATCTCCCCATTCTTTAATCTCACTTTCTCTGAGATCTACAGTTCTTTCCTCTAATTGAACCTCGGCTAAGGACTCTCTTATCTCTTCTACAGGGATAGGGGTGCGAAAGTGAATGCCCAACAGGGTTCCACCAGTGAAGTCCAATCCCAGGTTAGGTCCTTTGTGTAGGGCAAGGGAAGATAGCCCCACCAAGATGGCTACCCCAGAGCCCAGAAGAACAGCGCGTCTTCTGTCGATAAATCTGAATCTTGTGCCCACAAATGGAGCAAATTTCCCGATGTTCAATCTTTTGGCCCCGCGCCCAGTAATTAGCTCGAAGATGACTCTTGTCACCACTATGGCGGTGAACATACTGGCCAGGATACCAATGGAGAGGGTCAGGGCGAATCCTCTTATGGGGCCGGTACCGAAGTAATAAAGCACCAAAGCGGCAATAAGAGTAGTTATGTTGGCGTCTAAGATGGTTCTAAAGGCACGGGTGTAACCGTTATCGATAGCCACTCGAACGGTTTTGCCTGCTCTCAACTCCTCTCTGATTCTCTCGAAGATGAGCACATTGGCGTCTATTGCCATACCGATGGTGAGAATAAGTCCGGCCATACCGGGGAGGGTGAGGGTAGCGTGGAAGCCTGCCAGGACTCCCAGAATGAGCACTAAGTTTAACACGAGGGCCAAATCGGCGATTAGACCTGCTGCTCCATAGTAGAAGATCATAAAGGCGATGACTATAAGGAAACCGATAATGCCGGCACGAAGTCCGGTTCGGATGGAGTCGCTTCCCAGTGATGGCCCTATAGTTCGCTCCTCGATGATATTTAAGGGGGCAGGCAGGGCACCGGTTCGGAGCACAATAGCCAGGTCGGTGGCCTCTTCCAATGTGCCGCTGCCGGTGATAATGGAGCGGCCATTGCCGATCTTATCCAAGATCTCTGGGGCTGTGTGAACCTTGCCATCCAGAACAATGGCCATCCGTTTGCCGATATTGGCACCTGTTAATCGGGAGAACAGCCTCACTCCTTCACTGGTAGTGGAAAACTCCACAACAGGCTGCCCTTCATATTGGCCGGTGCCGATGGTGGCACGGGCGTCCCCTACCATAGCTCCGGTCATCTCCGGTTGGGATTTCACATAGTATAGCGGATAAACCTGCTGTTCTGGTGGTCCTTCCGGTTGGTGTCCCAAGAGAAACTGAGCGTCCGCTGGAATAAGTTCCTGCACTTCAGGCCGAGCAAGGATGGCCTTCACTTTATAGATATTTTCAGTCGGAACACCGATTAAATGACCATATTTGACGAGCAACGATTGGAAAGGTCGAGTCTTAGTGGTCTCGCGGAAGAACTCAACAGTCTCTTCTTCCTCGGCAGTGGTGTCTGTCTGGGCCAGGAATCTGTCTATTTTGCTGAGCACAGGGGAGAGGTCATCGGCACTTTTAAGGAGTTTGAACTCCAGCAGAGCGGTCTCACCGATTAACTTCTTCGCCCGACTGATATCCCGGAGCCCTGGCAGCTCAATAATTATTCTGTTGCCAGCCGCTTGCTGGATGATCGGCTCTGTCACCCCAAACTGATCTATCCTGTTTCTGATCACCCTGATAGCGCTTGCTACCGCTTTCTTGTGCTTTTCAGAAGGAACATCAGAAAGATCCGCCTCCAATACCAAGTGTGTTCCCCCCTGCAGATCGAGACCCAGTTTGATAGCATTAGCCTCCAGTTTCTCTAACTTACGGGATTCTTCCAGCCGTAGATGGGCTTTCTCCTTTTCCGAAAGAGTGTGCAGCTTAACTGTTGGGTAAATAGACCACAGCGAGGCAATGATCACAATGACAATAAGAACCGCCTTCCAGATCCAGCTTCTCCTCATCGATCTCTCCCTTCTTGGATTTGGGTATTGAAGATTGATTCTTTCGTAATACGGTTAAATCTCGCCACCAAGACACAAAGAGCACAAAGAAAACAAAATGCCTAACTCTTCAATTATTAAAAGTATCTTTCTTTGTGTCCTTGGTGTCTTCGTGGCAAAATCGGCTTTATCGTTCAGGGCTTATCTGCGCACCAGTGCGAGCATTTCGCTGACTGCTCTTTCCAGTCCCACCAGCACTGCCCTGGCGATTATGGAATGGCCGATAGATACTTCCTCGATCTGCTTGATCTGAATGATACGGGAGACATTCTGGTAAGTAAGGCCGTGTCCGGAGTTGACTCCCAGGCCTAACTTTTCGCCGGCCATCGCCATGTCCCGTATCTTTTCCCACTGTTCTGTTTCTTGGGCGATGTCGGTGGCGTTGGCGTACTCGCCGCTGTGAAGCTCGATGTAGTCGGCACCGATCCGGGCTGACTCTCTCACCTGTTTCAGATCAGGGTCGACAAAGAGGCTGACTAAGATTTCACTGCTGTGAAGAGTTGAAATCGCCATCTGCAACTCCTTTGTCTTCTGAAGCACATCCAGTCCCCCCTCAGTGGTGAGTTCTTCTCTTTTTTCTGGCACCAAGGTGACCATATCGGGCATAATCTCTCGGGCGATATTGACCATCTCGTCTGTGGCAGCCATCTCCATATTGAGATGCGTCTTGACCGTATGCCTCAACAGCTGCAGGTCACGGTCGTTTATGTGCCTGCGGTCCTCTCTCAGATGGACGGTGATACCATCAGCCCCAGCCAGCTCAACCAGGACGGCAGCAGCTACGGGATCTGGCTCCCTTGCTTTCCTCGCCTGACGAAGAGTAGCCACATGATCCACATTTACGCTTAGTTTGGGCATAACCAAAAACCTCCTATTATTACGTTTCATGAAAACCTTTACGCTGTCATTGCGAGGAGCGAAGCGACAAAGCAATCTCTAACAAGCCTCACAAACTACACCACGGGATTGCTTCGCTAACGCTCGCAATGACAAGTTTTTAATGAAACGCTATACTATCAAACTTCACCGCAGAAACACAGAGATAACAGAAATCGCAGAGAAAAAGAGGATACTTCCCCCTTTATTTGGCTGCCTTCGCGGTGTCCACAGGAAAGAAATTCGTGCGAATAGATTAAAATCCAAGATAATGCATAAGTGGCTGAAAGTCAACACAAATTGTCCCCTGCACCATCAGAACAGGTTCATTTGTGTCTGTCGCTGCTCCTTCCGTTCCAACACTTTCACCTTCCCATATACGCCATCGTAACCTGGAGAAATCTGAACCTCTCCGTTTCTGACTTTCAGGATACCTTCATAAATCCTCCCA
>DAOVPH010000041.1 GCA_030629295.1 Candidatus Latescibacterota bacterium
ACAAATATTCCGACAAATGTCAAGCCCTTTTTGCACTTAATTCCACTTTTTATCAATATATTAAACCATCTTTCTGACTAAATCAACAGAGTCATCTATTGGAGCGGAAATTAAGATTGATATCCACGAGAAATAGGATCACCCACCTGACCCTGCTGGGTATTATAGAGCATCAGCCCGCTTACCTTAAGTCAGGCAATTCGCTGGAACTGGTGCCCTTAAGCCAGGTGAGGTTGAGCCACTGGATAAGAGGTCAGGGATACCAATCGATTGATAATAGTGTGATATCAAGAGTGGTTAAGGGTACCTCTATTCTGATGCCTGACGGGAAGCCGATGCTATTGAAAGATTTCTTCCCCAGCTCAAGAGAGGTATCCAAGGGGTATATCAAAGAGGTTCTTGTTGGTGAGGAGGCGGAACTGAAGTCGAACCGTCTTAATCGGCCGTACACGGATGAGGAGATCAAGGAGAGACTTAAGAAAGTATCTGGCCTGGATATTTCCAGGCGATCGGTCAGCTATTGCCGAAATCAGATGGGGATCTCTCCCTTTCATAAGAGAACCTACGCTAACCACTATCCCCCCACGTGGGCGCAATTTTCCGCCTGTTTCCCTATAACTTTGTCCTCAGTGAAGGAAAACGCGCCGGAGGTATCCGGTATATATGAGCTTTCCGGTGAAGCGTTGAATATTGAGCATGCCTCAGGCACAGCGGGAGTATTTTACCTCGGCAGTTCAAAGAACATTAGAAAGCGGCTGAGAGCCCATATGGGACTCGGGTCAAAAAACGGGGACTTAAATGCTTTTTCAGGTTTGTTGTCTCCAATGATGGGTTCAGAGAAGAGGAGAAGATGCTGCTTCGATGTTTCTCCGAGATGTACGGAGCTCGACCGAAGTGTAACAAGGTCGGTTGATGCATCAGAGGATGGACAATAACTACAACAGACGGGACTACAAGCCTTAGCCCAGAGAGAAGAGAACACTCGGGCGCAAGCGGGCAGAGGAGGCGCTGCGGGACGGGTGGGCAAATCCCAAAGGAATGTAAAGCATCTGGAGGTATATGATGAATGCGAACAGAACTAAGCCCAAGGAACAAAAAGAAAAGTACAGAATTATCGCAATGGCTGTCCTTTTGGGTATTTGCTGCGTTCTCACTTATTATTTCCATGCGATACTCCACACCGGCACGGTTTTCACACACTTCTTTTATGTTCCTATTGTCTTGGCATGTATATGGTGGAAACGAAAAGGTTTAGCGGTAGCGATGTCTTTAGCGGTATTGGTAATTTTTAGCCACATTTTTGTTAGAGTGGCTCCGATGACTGCCAATGATTATCTTCGAGCTCTTATGTTTATAGCTATTGCCTCTGTAGTTGCTATGTTAAGCGAACAGATGGCGAAAGCAGAGAGGGTGATCAGAGAGACACGCGACTACCTGGAGAAGCTGTTCAACTACACCAACGCCCCCATCATCGTCTGGGACCCGGCGTTCAGGATCACCCGCTTCAACCATGCCTTCGAGCGTCTTACGGGCTATAGGGCCAACGAGGTCATCGGCCAGGAACTGAATATACTTTTCCCCAAAGCAAGCCGGAACGAATCGCTGAGCGAGATCGAACGCACCTTGGACGGTGAATACTGGGAATCGGTGGAAATCCCGATTCTTTGCAAGAATGGGGACATCCGAGTAGCACTCTGGAACTCGGCGAACATCTATGCGGAGGATGGCACGACCCTCTTAGTCACCATCGCCCAGGGGCACGACATCACCGAGCGGAAAGCTGCCGAAGAGACCCTCGCCGCATCCAACGCCCACACGGAATCCATCATCCGGAGCTTTTTAGATACCCTCATCGTGGTTGACACGGAAGCAAAGATAAAGACCGTGAACCCAGCGACCTGTCGTCTATTAGGATACAAGGAAGAAGAACTCATCGGACGCCCTGTAGGTATCATTTTTGCAGCAGAAGAAGAAGCGTATAGAGTATTCCAATTCTTCCGGGAAACCGAAAAGGCAGAAGCCGTCCGCCCACAAGATACCGTCCGCAATCGCCAACTCACCTACAAAACCAAAGACGGGCGACTCATTCCAATGTCGTTTAACGCCAGTGTGCTAACCGATGAAGCGGGCCATGTCACAGCGGTGGTGGCGGGAGCAAAGGATATTACCGACCTGAAGCTTGCCGAGGTAGAAATAAGAAAAGAGAAGATTTTTTCAGAAAATATAGTAGCTACCGTCCCGGATTCTTTGCTTGTTCTGGATAAGGATTTAAGCATAAAGAGTGCAAATCATTCATTCTATGAAACATTCCCAACAGAACCTGAGAAGGCGATGGGCACTCGCATAACCGATATACTGGGAGATGAGGATGGAAGACTCGGCATTGAACTAACCAGGCTCTTCGGAACGGACGATATGCTGGAGAACTTCGAGCTGCATTATCAGTCAGAGAAGTTGGGTGAACGGATATTCAATATCACGGCGAGAGGAATGTTGGTTGAAGAAGAAGTGGTTGTGCTGCAAGACATCACCAAGCGCAAGCGGGCGGAGGAGGCATTGCAGGAGAGCGAGAAGCGCTACAGAGAATTATGGGATAATGCCCCGGTTGCTTATCACATAGTGGATACCAACGGGATTATCATCCAGAGCAACCGAACCGAAGCGAAAATGCTTGGATATACACCCAAAGAGATGGTGGGAAAATCGATCTTTGAATTTATCCCGCCAGAGCAGCGAGCTGAGGCACAAAAAAGGTTTCGGCAAAAGATATCCGGTAAGCATCTCCAAAGGGCAAAAAGTAGGATATATCTAAGGAAAGATGGCACAAAAATCTATGTTGCCATTGATGAAGTATTGCAGCGCGACAGCGAGGGCAAGGTTATCGGTATCAGAACAACTATGGTTGACATCACCGAACGGGTGCGGGCGGAGGAAACGCTCGTGGAGAGTGAAGCACGGTATCGTACTCTCTTCGGTGGTATTGACGACGGTATTCTGGTTCACGATGGAGGAGGCTTGATCCTCGACGCTAACGAAGCCACCTGCGCCCGGCTTGGCCGTACGCTCGTGGAACTCAAGGGGATGAACATACGTGATCTGGTCAGGGAGGAGAACGCCGCACAGGTTGCCAAACATGTTGAGAAAAGCATGATCGAAGGGTCGGACAGCTTTGAAACGGTATTCGTGAACAAATCCGGTGAGACCATACCCTGCGAGGTGCTCGAGCATAGTGTTGATTACGCTGGACAGCGCGTCATTCTGAGTGTGGCCCGTGGCATTACCAAGCGCAAGCAGGCGGAGGAGGCTTTAAAAGAAAGTGAAGAGAAATACCGAGCATTATTAACTAATATCAATGATTTAGTGATGGAGATAGACTCCGAAGGCAAGTTCACCTATGTAAGTCCACAGATATTCGATATGTTTGGCTACACGCAGGAGGAATCGATAGGGCTTACCGCTATGGATTTCGTGCATCCCGATGATATCGAGAAATGCATGAAAGCAATGGAAACTTTAGACGAGGTGAAGCAAATTGAATACAGGTCAAGGCACAAAGATGGGCATTATGTCCATGTCTCTACCTCCGGAAGATACATCCGCGATGGTGTCGGTGGATTCAAGGTTGTCTCGGTCTTAAGAGACATTACCGAGCGCAAGCGGGTGGAGGAGGCGCTGAAAAAAGCTCATGCCGAACTGGAAATCCGGGTAAAGGAACGTACCGCCGACCTGAAAACCGCAAATGAAACACTGCAACGTGAAATCGTCGACCGCAAGCGGGCGGAAGAAATAGCCAAATCTGCCAGCCGCGCCAAGAGCGACTTTCTGTCCAGTATGTCCCATGAACTGCGGACACCGCTCAATGCCATCATCGGGTTTTCGCAGATGATGCAGGAACAATATGTAGGCAAACTCAATGAGAAGCAGGCAGAATACACCAACGACATTTTGGAGAGCGGTGAGCATCTCCTTTCGCTGATCAACGATATTCTGGATCTTTCCAAGGTCGAAGCAGGCAAGATGGAGCTTCGCCTATCCAGGGTAAGCATAAAGCGGCTCTTGGAAAACAGCTTAAGCATGATCAAAGAGAGGTGCTTGAAGCATGGGATCAAACTTGACCTCCACATTGCGCAAAAGTTAGACGAACTCGAAATCACCGCAGACGCACGAAAGGTCAAGCAGATCATGTTCAATCTTCTCTCTAACGCGGCCAAATTCACCCCGGATGGGGGTGCGATCGCCGTGGAGGCTAAGCAAGAGGGAAAAGAGTTCATCATCAGTGTCTCAGATACCGGTATCGGCATCGCTCCTGAGCATCTGGAAGAGATCTTCGAGGAATTTCATCAGATCAATGGCGGTGTGATGGGAAAGACCCCCGGTACAGGATTGGGTTTGCCCCTAACCAAGAACTTTGTGGAGATGCATGGAGGGAGAATCTGGGTGAAAAGTGAAGGGGAGGGAAAGGGCAGTAGATTCAGTTTCTCTCTCCCCTTGAAAGACAAGAAATAAGAAGGGAGGTCAGGAAAATGACTCACTCAGGAAAAGGGAATCCTCAACGAGAAAAAGTTGTCCTGATAGTTGAGGATGAGCCTCAGAATCTAACGCTGATTCGCGACTTACTACAGTTTTCCGGATGCAAAACTCTGGAAGCAACTGACGGAAAACAGGCAGTACAATTAGCCAGAGACAACAAACCGAATCTGATCTTGATGGATATTCAGATGCCGGTCATGGATGGGTTTGAAGCTACAGCTATTTTGAAAAATGAGGAGGAGACAAAAAATATACCTATTATTGCTCTCACTGCCTCTGTGATGAACGGAGCTAAAGAAAGAATATTAGCAGCCGGGTTTGATGGATATATATCTAAACCAATTAATATTAGAGAATTCCTAAAAAAGGTATCAGAATATATATTATGCGAGGAGGCAAAATATGAATAAAGAACGAACCAAGAAAGCGGTTTTGGTAGTAGATGACGACCCCAAGAGTTTGAAGTTGCTGGCGGCTGTATTGACTCAGGAAGGTTACCGGGTAATCACGGCCCAGAGCGGAAAGCATGCCTTGGAAACGATCAAGCTGGAAAAGCCGGGCTTCGTGCTTTTGGATATTATGATGCCCGAAATGGATGGCATGGAGACTTTGAACAGGATCAAGGCTTTCGACCAGGACATCCCGGTAGCCATGGTGACGGCGCTCTGGGATGAAGATGAGGCAAAAAGAGCTTTTAAGGCGGGTGCTTATGAATACATAACCAAGCCTGTTGATATGGAGTACTTAAAACTGGCTGTTATGGCTAACCTCTTTGACGTCGAATAGGCTAATCGCCAGTGACGAACCGCCCAGCTCCTTGTGGATGTTAACATCCACAAGGAGCGGAGAAATATCGCCGGAATGACAAAAAAATGCCCCTCCTGTAAAAAAAGACTTGACAGAGGGGTTCTTTTGTATTATCTTGCCTGAGCGAAACTGGAAAGGTCCTGATATAGAATAAGAGTTTACTGTAACTTAGACGGTTGTGTTAGGCAGGATCAGAGATTCTAAAAAGAAAGAAGGTGAGATAGTTTGTCGAAAGGTAAAGTCAAGTGGTTTAACAACAGTAAGGGCTATGGCTTTATTGAGCAAGAAGATGGTGAAGATGTCTTTGTCCATTTCTCTGCGCTTCAAGAAGAAGGATTCAAGTCTTTGGCAGAAGGTGAAGAAGTTGAATTCGATATAGTAGATGGCCCAAAAGGACCACAGGCAGCTAATGTGGTCAAAATATAAGTCTTAGCTGTAAGCCCCAACTTGAAAAGGACCTCTGTTGGGGCTTTTTTTCTTTAAGTTACTATAGGAGCTCATGGTTTGTAAGTAGTCCCAACAAGGCTCTAAGGCCCGTCCCCGGGCCGTCTGTGTCCACCCGAGGACGGGTGGACGAGCCCCGTTAGATAATTTCTCTATGTGGCACAGTTCGCTGAGATGTTTTCCATATCTAACGGGGCGAGCGCTCGTTAAATTTGCACCTCATGCGAGGAGGCTATGGTTGTAAGCTTTTAATAATCAAACAGACCAGACGGAAATTCCTATACGATTAAATTAATAAGGATGCAGATTTTCGCCGATGAACGCAGATAATTATCTTAACGGAGGTAATTGATGAAAAAGAGTTTAACTAAATGTATAGTCCGAGGAAGTATCCTTTTGTCCCTGATCCTTATAGCAGGTTGCGGGCAAAATCAGATAAAAATTGAATTTAAAGCTCAACCCAATCAAAAGGCAAGATTGGTCACCAAAATAGGGGCAGTCGAGTTTAACCGCCTATTGTCAGATGGATATCTGTTCACAGATATGAAAAGTGGAAGATACCACTTCACTGTGGTAGCCGATGGATATTTTGAGACTAAACAGTGTGAGGTGAAGTTCGCGCCCCTGCTTCCCAATTCAGTCAAGACCTATGTAGTAGAGTTTCACCTCCCTGCTGCCGACACCACCTGGCCCGGGGGAACAGTTGTGTTCAATAGCGACAAACACGGAGTTGACAATTTAGAGATATATTCTATGCGACTGGATGGCTCCAGGCTGACTAATTTGACTTCTCATAAAGGCTGCGATACCGAGCCTTCCTGGTCACCGGATGGCAGTAAGATAGTGTTTGTATCAGATAGAAATTCAAGCCTAATTTGCAGTTCTATTTACCTGATGGACGCCGATGGCTCCAACCAGACCAGATTGACCTTCAGCAAATCCAAGGATTACAGTCCCTGCTGGTCACCCGATGGCACCAGAATAGGCTTTTGCAGCCAAAGGACAAGTAAAGATCAGATATTTGTGATAAAAGCCAACGGCGATTCGGTCGCTTGTTTAAGTGACGGCACTGCCTCGGACAAATTCCCCTGTTGGTCACCTGACGGCAACAGGATTATCTTCGTCAGCGACCGAGACGGCCGCCGAGGTGACAAAATCTACTCGATGAGATCCGATGGATCCGATGTTACCCGACTGACCGACACGATAGAGATGGACTGGAATCCTGTCTGGTCGGCTGATGGAAACTGGATCCTGTTTGACTCCAGCAGAAGAGGGGGACGCGATATATTTCTGATGAAGAGTGACGGTAAGTGGCCGACAAGATTGACTTTAACTTCTAAAAACTACGAATGGCAAGCGGTGTGCCTGTCTACTGGGCAGGGTTTTCTCACCGCCGCCGACTTAGAAGGCAATTACGATATTTATCTGATTAACTTCTCTGGTGATCGGATTGTAAACTTAACCAAGACAAAAGACTGGGATGAACGCAACCCCAGTTGGAGGCCGTTTTGATCGGAAACCAGCTAATTGAGAAAACATTCTCACGGCAGAACTCCAATGCCTAAGGGAAGTACTTCTAAAATCTGCTTCAGGAGGTGATAACTTATGCAAAGCAGGATTTGGGGATCCTGTCTGTCAAACAGAATTGGCCTGCTATGGGGCGGTCTGTTTTTGCTGTTTCTCATCGGTTGTGCCGCCACACAGGTACCGCCCCCGCCTATTCCAGCCGGGAAAACCATGCTGGTACTTGAAGCCGCTGGAGTTGAAAGTCTCAACTTCACTGTCTTCGACCAAGGCACAGGCGAAAAAGTACTGGAAACCGCTGGGCTTAGTGCCTTTGTCTCACCAGGGACTTATAAGGTGGTAATCCAAACAGATATAGACCAGCCGGTCGTTATCGACAGCGTGAAGATCAAAACGGAGCTGGAAAAACACCTACAAGTCCCGGTGGGAAGATTCATAATGACTGTCTCTGAGGAGTACACAGACCAACAAGGCGAAAAGAAGACTACCAGAGTACGACCCCGATTCACTATATACGACTACACTATGAGTCGTCCTTTAGCCAAAGGCGTAACCACTTTTCCGCCCAAGCGATATGTCCTTCCTCTTGGGAACTATAAGGTGAGCATTGAAATGATGGGAACTTTTGAACAGCGCATTATCAAGGAAGCAAAAATAAGGTTTGGCAGGATATACCCAATAGATTTCCAGTTTACCAGCAGCAGATAAGAGTGAACTACACCAAGAGGAAGTTATACTGCAAGAAAAAATGGCCCATCTGGATGGGCCGTTTTTTACTATGCTATAATCTGGGGCAAAGAATCACCTTTCTTTTAGAAATGGGTTCTCTCTCCGTTCCTGTCCCACGGTAGTGATCTCTCCATGTCCAGGATAGACTACTGTCTCCTCACCAAGTATCAACAGTTTCTGGCAAATAGAT
This sequence comes from Candidatus Latescibacterota bacterium, assembly GCA_030629295.1. Lineage (GTDB taxonomy): Bacteria > Latescibacterota > MVCY01 > MVCY01 > MVCY01 > MVCY01. Next base: position 8,228 of record DAOVPH010000041.1, read on the forward strand.
TCCAGCAGCAGCTCCAGTGAGGCACCAGCAAAATCCGTTCTTCCTATGCTTCCCTGAAACAGGGTATCACCGGCAAAAACGGCCTTGCCAGGCACCAACAGGCTAATCCCGCCGGGGGAATGTCCCGGGGTGAAAAGCACTTTAAGATTCAACCCACCTACTTTTACCACATTGCCTTCCTCCAGCAGAATATCGGCGCGTGGCGAGGTCACTGGAGAAGCGAAAAAACGGGACAGATTTGCCACTGGGTCGGTCAACAGAGGGGCACCCAGCCGGTGAATGAGTATCTGTGCCCCGGTCTGTCCCTTGATCTCTCGATTGGCACCGATATGGTCGCAGTGACCGTGGGTGTTAATGATTTTATTGACCTTGAGCTTTTTTTGTTCTATTACTTGCAGAATTTCTCTGGCATTGGCCCCGGGGTCGATAACCACTGCCTCTTCACCCTCAGCGGCGGCCACAAGATAGCAATTTGTCCCAAACTCGCTCACCACTATTCTCTCAATCAGCAATTGTTCCCTCCTGTAAGTTCTTTATAAGAAAATCCTGTTACTACTCATGCTCCCCGTAGTAATTCGCCTTCCGACCACTTACAGTCCCAACTGATCGCTTATCGCCTGCATTGCTCTCAGGCTTATCTGTACAAACTCCTCCAGACTCAAACCTAAGTTCTTGCATTCCAGGATAATCTGGCGATCCACATTTCGGGCAAACTCTTTCTGCTTCATCTTTTTTAGCACCGATTTCACCTTCACCTGAGAGAGCTCTTTGCCGGGGTGAACCAGAGCTGCGGCCACGATCAGTCCAGTAATTGTCTCGGCTGAGGCCAAGGCAAAATCGAGCAAGGTCTGGCGTCTTGTCCCTGTCTCTTCATTATGGGATTTAACAGCGCGGACAATCTCAGGAGAAACCCCTCGCTTAGCCAAGACTAAAGCGGCCATCAGTCCATGCCTGGAGGGCTCATCTCTTGTCTGCTCGAAATCCAGGTCATGAAGCAAACCGGCTATTCCCCACTGTTCCACATCTTTACCCAATTTCTCTGCCAGGGCCCTCATTATTGCCTCTGACGCCAGACAATGGCGGATGAGGTTCACAGACCCGACCTTCTGGTTGAGTAGCTCCCAGGCCTGTTGGCGAGTGATCCCTGTTGGTGTCTTCTCTGGCATAATTTATCCTCCTTACCTAACTGTAAAGGTAGTAGCACTGGGGCTTATCTCCGGCAGGGGTAAGCTTTTCTCCCCCTCTGCATTTCCCCGGCCGTAGCGCGGGGGGACAAGCCCCCGGGTCGTCTGTGCCCACCCGAGGACGGGTGGGCGAGCACTCAGGGGTAACTCTCGGCCAGAAGAAATAGTCTCAGAATCACCTGAAATGAGTATTAGAGGCATAAACCGACCTTAATGTAGAGACGACCCGCCGGGTCGTCTCTACAATATTATTCTCTTCTGCACTTAACCAGCCGTTTTTTCAATAAAATACACACAGTAGTGTTGAACTGGACATATCTGGCAGCGGGGATTCCGTGCCCGACAGATGGTTCTCCCAAACTTAAGCAAGTTCAGATGAAAGGAGTATGTCTTCCCCGGGGGCAGCAGGCGGTTCATAATCCGATGGGTTTTCTCCGCAGAACTGCCCTCCGGCACCAGTTCCAATCTCCTGCAAATCCTGACAACATGAGTGTCTACCGGAAAAATATCCCTGCCGCAGGCAAAACACAGCACTACACTAATGGTCTTCAGCCCCACCCCTTTAAGTTTGCAAAAGGTGGAGATAACCTCTTCTGTCTCCATATCGCAGATAGGTTCGAGGCTCAACTGGCCGTAATTCTCTCTGGTCCAGGCCAGAAGGGCCTTGATCCTAACTGCTTTCTGCTCTGCCAGTCCGCCCACCCGAATAGCGGCGGTAATCTCGGCCAGCTCTGCCGCCAGCACATCCTCCCAGGTGGGGAATCTCTGTCTAAGGGACTGGTAAGCCCGGCCGCTATTGGTGTCAGTGGTATTCTGGGATAGAATAGTCCTGATCAGTGTGTCCAAGGGTTCCTCGGTAGGGCGCCGGTGAG
>DAOVPH010000017.1 GCA_030629295.1 Candidatus Latescibacterota bacterium
CATCTTTTCCTGCGGGATAGCCACTTTACCAAGGCGGTTGGGGAAGTTCTCTACCGCTATCTTCACAATCCTTTTTGCCATCTCCAGGGCATTCTCCTCATCGAACTCTATGTATGTCGTTCCAGGAAATTTGGCTATTGGAGAGGTGCTGATGATCTTGGTATGGTAGCATTGGGCCACATTGGCCAGTGCAGGCATAATGCACTGAATATCCACTACTACAGCCTCAACCGCTCCGGTAACCACGGCCAACTCCTGCTGAAGGAAATTGCCCGCTATGGGAATCTCATGGCGCATCAGCAGCTCAAGCCCAGTGCAACACATCCCTGTGATATTTATCCCCTGAGCACCCTTCTGCTTGGCTAAATCTAACAGTTCTTTGTCCTGAGCCGCTATTACGATCATTTCCGAAAGTAGAGGTTCATGGCCGTGGACGATGATGTTCACCTCGTCTTCACTTAGAGTGCCCAGGTTGGCCTCTCCTAAAATAGGTTCAGGAGTGCCAAAGAGAATATCCTGGACATCGGTAGCCAGCATAGAGCCGCCCCAACCATCTCCCAACGAAGCGCGCATTCCCTGACGCAGAAGGTGTTCCGGGTCGTGGTCAACTCCCATATGGGTTCTGTGCATAATCTCCACGATCTCGCGGTCTATGCCCCGGGGGGCAATTCCCTGTTTACGCCAGAGTTCCTGCCGCCTCAGTGGGGCCTTCTTCAGGTAGCGGATTTCTCCCTCCTGGTTGCCAAATTCCGCCAACACCGCCTTTGCCACATCCTTGACTATCTGCTCGGTACTTCTCTCTCCTATCTCAATCCCAAAATCCAGGGCAACTGCTATGAGTTTCTGTTCATCTTTGATCTTATAATCGGAAGCCTCGCCGTTGGCCAAGGCAAGCAGGGTTAATGCCACTCCTCGACCATGATCAGAGTGGGCAGCCGCTCCGCCAGCAACCATTCGAATGAAATTTCTGGCGGCAATGGTGTCAGCAGTTGCCCCGCAGACACCTGCGCTTGCCCCTTCTCCAAAGGGGTCTATTCTACAGGGACCCATAGAGCAATTCTTACAACAGATACCCAATTGTCCAAACCCGCATTGGGGAAGTTGAGTTTCCAGCCTATCCCAGACAAGTTCTACTTCATCCTCCTTGGCCTTTTTGACCAAAGGCTCTACTGTCTTGTCGATGCTCTTATCACTGTTGCTCATCTCTATTTCCTTTCCTGAAAGATTCCTCACATAAAAGGCTATTTCTCCGTCTCTAAGACTTACTTAATCCCACTGATCAGGCTTTAAATATGCCCCAGGGCAGCAACTTGCTCTGCGTAAGACTTTCTCCTGCAATTCGGACAGTTCTGGAAGATCTCTTCGGGCAGATTTAGTCTGTTTTTTATATACTCCAACTGGGCGACAGGAGCAAAATAGTTGCCACATATGGAGCACCTCTGCAGAGGACGGGAGGTATCCCAGCGTTCTATCTTTCTGGTGCCTTTTATATCTTCCAACTTGATTGCATCGGTCGGACAAAGGTAGGCACAGGCACCGCAGCCAATGCATTCCTCTGAAGCGATATGAAAGGGTGTGCTTACCTCACGGTCAATCCCCCGGGAGGTGAAACTAATGGCGTTGGCCCCCACTATCTCACTACAGACCCTGACGCATAAACCACAGAGGATACAGTCCTCGTCTCCTTCTCCGAACCTGGGCTCCTTGACGCCATATTCTTCAGCCAGTTCCTGAATTACCTTTGCCTTTGAGCACCTGGACAGTAACAGCTCGATGATTAATTTTCGTGCCTTTATCACCCTTTCGGACTTGGTATGAACCACTATACCCTCCTCAGCGGGATAATTGCAGGCAGTAACAAGCCTTGCTCTCCCCTTTTTGACAACCTCCACTGTGCAGAGTCTACAGGTACCGTAGGGCTCAAGAGCCGGGTGGTAACACAGTGTGGGAATCCTTATGCCCAGTTTCTCGGCTATTTTGATAAGCGGTGTTCTCTCTTCTGCCTGAACAACATTTCCATCAATAGTCAAACTCACCATGATTGAACTCCCTGCGTTGTTAAAAATCCGAAATACCAAATTCCAAACAACTTATAATATCCAAGTTCCGAAGTTATTTACTCTTATCAATAATTGAGCTAAAGATTTTGGTTAACTTAACTGCTTCTTGGTCATTTGACCTATTTGGAATTTATCTTTTTATCACCGCCTCGAATTTGCACACTTCCAGGCAAGCCCCGCATTTTATGCATTTGGCTTGATCTAAACTATGAGGTTGCTTTCTCTGGCCGGAGATAGCCTCCTGAGGGCAGACCTTCACACAGGCACCACACCCTGTGCATCTCTCGGTATCAATAGAATACTGGATCAAGGCAGGGCACACGCCAGCCGGACATCTTTTCTCTTTGATATGAGCTTCGTATTCATCTCGAAAATACTTTATTGTTGTCAGAACAGGATTAGGAGCTGTCCCCCCCAGGGCACATAGGGATGTCTCTGCCACCACCTCGGATAGCTCCTGAAGCAGCTCTACATCTCCCTCCTCACCTTCTCCTTCGGTTATGCGGGTGAGTATCTCCAACATCGCCCTGATACCTTCCCGACAGGGGACGCATTTCCCGCATGACTCCTCCTTTAGAAAGTTCAGGAAGTATTTAGCCACATCGACCATACAGGTGTCCTCGTCCATTACGATCATCCCACCGGAGCCCATCATCGAGCCTGTCTCTGTCAGTTTCTCGAAGTCCACCAGCAGGTCGAGCAGGCTTTCGGGGATACAACCGCCTGAGGGACCGCCTGTCTGCACTGCTTTGAATTTCTTCCCCTCGGGTATTCCTCCGCCTATGTCGAAGATTATCTCTCTGAGGCTAATCCCCATAGGCACTTCAATCAGGCCAGTGTTGTTTATTTTGCCCACGAGGGAGAATATCTTCGTCCCTTTGGAGTGTTCGGTTCCAATGTCAGAATACCATTGCCAGCCTTTATTTATTATCACGGGGACATTTGCCCAGGTCTCCACATTGTTCAGGTTGGTGGGGTTATCCCACAGGCCTTTTTCAACTGTATGCACATATTTTGCTCTGGGTTCGCCCAACTTGCCTTCCAGTGAAGCCATAAGTGCAGTTGATTCTCCACAGACGAACGCCCCTCCGCCTCTGGTTATCTTTATCTCGAAGTCGAAGCCTGAACCAATTATATCTCTGTCGAGAAGTCCATACTCCCTCGCCTGCTGGATGGCAATGGTTACGTTTTTCACGGCTAGTGGATATTCGTTTCTGACATAGATGAAACCCTGGTGACTTCCTATAGCATAGGCTCCTATTATCATACCTTCCAGGACGCTGTGGGGATTCCCTTCCAATAGGCTTCTGTCCATATATGCCCCCGGATCGCCCTCGTCGGCATTACAGATCACATATCTCCTATCCCCCTCGGCATTGCGACAGAACTCCCATTTTCTGCCTGTGGGGAAACCTCCCCCACCCCTTCCTCTCAGACCCGATTTTTTTATGACATCTATCACCTCCAGGGGCTTCATCTCCCAAAGTACCTTGGACAGAGCAGCATAACCACCCAGGGCAATGTAGTCGTCTATACTGGTGGGATCAATCAAGGCGTTATTTCCAAAAATGATACGTCGCTGTTTCTTGTAAAACGGCACATCCTTCTCGCAGATGATTTGCTTGCCTGTATTGGGGTCAACATAGAGTAAGCGGTCAACAATGTTCTTCTTCAGAATCGTCTCAGAGACGACATCAGCAACATCCTCCACCTTCACTCTCTGGTAGAACACCTCCTGCGGATGGATTACTACAATTGGCCCCCGCTCACAGAAACCGTGGCATCCGGTTGTACGAATATCAACCTTATCCTGTAAATCCCTATTCCTAATTTCCTCTACGAAGGCCTGCGTCACTTTCTCACAACCATAGGCATGGCATCCCGTACCCGAACATACAGTTATACACAGCCTTTCAGGATCCCTTGTTTTATTCACTGATTCCTGTAATTTTTCGAAGTCTTCAGTGCTCTTTATCTTGCTCATCTCCAACCCTCGCTCATAGCTTCCTCAGTTTTTTCAGAATCGAATCTGTCTTCACACTTGTCATCTGACCGTGGTATTGACCATCTATCACCACGATGGGGCCCAATGCACAGGCACCAAGGCAGTTGACAGTCTCTAAACTGACCCTCATATCATCCGTCGTCTCCCCGGCCTTTATGCCCAGCTCTCTCTCCAGTTTCTCCAGTATCCTCACTGCGCCTCTCACATGGCAAGCCGTGCCGAGACAAACGGTGATTAGATGCTTGCCCCTCGGCTTTAGACTAAATGCCCGGTAAAAAGTCGCCAGACTGTAAACTTGGGTAAGCGGGATAGCCAGCCTGCTGGCAGCGTAAGTTAACGCTTCCTGAGGCAGATAGTTAAACTCCCGCTGGATGTCCTGTAGAATAGCTATTATTGCTGCTTTTTCCCACCGATACCTTGCTATTATGTCATCTACCAAAACCAGATTCATACTTCCCCCTTTCCAGTTCCCAGAAAGCCTAAGAACCAAGAGAAGTTTACTCAGAGGTTCCTGATTCGAAGGTAAATCTTGATAGGACTTCCTTTCTGATCTCTTGGCCTATCTCAGAGATTATTCTATACTGTAGTGCTCCAGTAGGACAGCCGGCCACACAGGCAGGTTCCTGGCCCAATTCAAGTCTCTCGAAACATAGATCGCACTTTGTCACCAGTTTCCCGCCTCTTTTTACTTGGGGAACACCATATGGACAGACAGCCAGACAGGATCTACAGCCCACACACAGTTTCTCGTCGATGGTCACCGGGCCTTCCAGTCCCCTTTTGGAGATAGCCCCGGTCGGACATATTGCTACACAGGGAGCTGCCTCGCAATGCCTGCACTGAATGGGGACAGACAGCCCTTCTACTTCACTGACACTCACTCTTGGCTGAGATGAGGGCACCTCATTTATGGCCTCAAACAGATTCTTGGACTGCGAATGAGCCACAGCACATTCTATCTCACAGGTTCTACAGCCCAGACATTTCCCCACGTCAACAAAGATTATGCCTTTCATCCAGAATTCTCCCTCGTTACTTGCCAGAAGTAATATTAGCCACAAGTTAATCAGCACTTATCCGATAATATTCCATCCTTCGTTGAGAACACACGGATTAAAAATCCCTCAGCCATCTTAGTGACCTGATAGCTTATTTGCCATACTCCGTACCAGTTTGATTGCCTCTGGGTGCCTCATAATTAACAAGTCGGCACCGGCCAACAGCAAAGTTACACCGGTTAAGGCCTCCAGAAGTACGCCCCGGTTAGCTTCATCGCCCAATTTTGGGTCTTCCTTCTGGCTTATTTTAACCTCCTTCTTTTTCCAAACATCGGTAGCAAAATTGGCTATCATAGGAAACTGCAATTTCTTATCCTGTTGAGTTAATGCTGCCTGTCGATCGCGCTCCATCACCGAATAGGTGTATTCTATCCCATAACCCAAGCTACACCCCCCAGTGTTCGGGTCAACTATTATCTGCTCATCCGGTAGGCCTAAATCACCCAACAGGATATTCAATTGCTTAGCAAGATTGATATCAATGGGGGTTGAAGCCACCACTGTATGCTTATAGGCAATGGCAACTGCCCCTATCTTCTTATAATTTTTATCTGTTGCCGGCCCCAAGATCAATCTTTTATCCTGACAAACTTCAGCTATTTTTGTTAATACTTCAGCATCCTTTTCATCATCTTCACAACCCCAGACAATTAAAGGAACCTCAATGGCTTCAGCTACTTCTTTAACTACTGGCGCTACCTCATCAGCCGACTTATCTAAACCATTGGGGTCAGTTGAGGCCAGCCGAAGACAGATCAACTCAGCGTTAAATTTATTGATACATTTTTTAGCCCAGGCTACCGGATTATCAATCACATCCTGAAAGGGTTCCAGGATTGCCTGTGGCCACTCCTGGGGCGCACAATCATAAACCTCCATGGCAATACGAGGCAGATGGGGCATCTCCCCCTCAAATAAATGAAATGGGTAAGAACTCTCTCCTCCCACTGTTACCAGCCGGTCAGTTTGACCGAGGGCAATCTCTTTTATCTCTCCTGAATAGGTGATCTTAGGGATTTCAAACGCCACTTCTCTCTCCTTTCGCTAGATTAAGCGGGAGTTTTCCTGCTCTCACTTCCGTACCATTCCTGGGAGAACCAGTATCTCTCCGCGGTCTGCAAATACTTCAACATCTCCTCCCGCGTCCTTAATTTTTTCCGCCAATTATGCGATTTCTCTGGTTTTTCAGGTTCACGACTTTCCTGTAAAGGCTGTCTTGATTCATCCATTACTACCTCCTGGTATAATAATCACTCTAAATAGAAGAGTAATTGATTAATGGTTATCCTTCCCATTATTCGCAGAATAATGGGGCCTTGTGAAGTTTTTAATCCTTTAGTTCTTGCTCTGCCACTTTACCTATGACCTTTAAGCAGAAAAAAGGGCTTGCTTTTGGCTTCACAGTTTTGGTATAATTTAAAGTGATTTATTGACTCTGCTCTTCTTCGGCAGGGAGACAGCTTACTATCCTCCTTATGGGGCTTAGGCCACCATTCAACAAAGATTGTTGCTTCCTGCATATCTAACTGGGAATATTCATTTAGGATGCTATGGGGCCAAGTTGATACTTGGCTACCATTTATCTCCCAGGATATATTGAGTTAGATAACCGCAGGAATATAGCTCCCAAACTGAAAAAGAGCAATTCTTAACTTTCAACTTCAAGGAGGTTTAAGATCATGAACTACTTAGGTATCGATGTCTCTAAAGCAACCTCTCGCTTGGTCATTTTAAACAATGAGGGAGAAAAGCTTACCAAACCCTTCACTCTCCAGAATAACGACCAAGGTTTCAATAAGCTCCTATCTCGCCTGGAGGAATTGAACCTTACACCCAACAATCTCTTAGCCGGTATAGAAGCTACTGGTATCTGGTGGGAAAATCTCTATTCTTTATTAACCGACAAGGGATTCAAGGTAATAGTGCTCAATCCTCACCAAACTAATAAATACCGAGAAGCATTGCGTAAAAAAGCCAAAACCGATGATATCGATGCTTATGTTATTGCAGGACTCTTACGTTCCAACGAATATGCTGATAGTTTTGTGCCCGAAGAAGCGATCCAATCGCTGCGCGAAATTACTAAACTCAGATATCAGCTTATCAAGAACCGAAGAAATTACAACCGGCAAGTCTATAGTTTGTTAGGCTTGATATTCCCGGAATATTCCAAAACGGCTATCAAAAATCCATTTGCCGTGGCTTCAACCGCTATACTTAAGGCCTATCCTACCGCCAAAGATTTGGCCTCTGCCAAGCCTAAGCAAATTGAGAAGATAGTCCGTTCTATCAAAGGCAATAATTTCAACATCCAAGAAATTCAGCAACTTATCGATACCGCCAAACATTCTATCTATTCCGGCCGGGCCAAAGACACCCGAGGATTAAACCTCGCTATATTGCTTTCCCAGGTTGAGCACTTGGATAAAGCTATCGCGGAATTGGATCAAAGAATGGAGGAGATTCTCTCTCCTTCCAACGACGATGATTCCGATAGCTTCCCGGGAGCAAATCTATCAACTATCCCCGGAATAGGACCTAAAACGATAGCTGCCATATTGTCTGCGGTAGGTACAAATGGCCACGCTTTCGCTTCCGGCACCCAGTTTGTTGGCCACATCGGGTTCTTCCCTCAGATATACGAATCCGGAGAAACCAGAAGAGACAACAAAATTTCAAAGCGGGGACCGACTTACTTAAGGTGGGCTCTCTATATAGCTGCAGTTGCTTGTATAAAACATAATCCCGAATTCCGAGCCCTCTATCACAAGAAAATATCTCAAGGGAAAAAGAGTAAACAAGCTCTCATTTATGTAGCTAAGAAGTTAGCTCACCTCTGCTTAAGCATGCTCAAAAGTGGTGAAGTTTACAAACCCGAAAGAGTCTTTATGCCTGCTTAATCGAAAAAATGTTCTTTGAAATTTATCAAATTTTTCTCTTGACTTCTTATAGGATGTCTTTCCTGAGTTAATGTTTTAGTGGTTGTGCTTCTCAACCTAAGACCTTCGAGATTGCTTCCGAGTGATGGGGCCGTTGGTTACTGAAGAATACTTGGAGCGAACCATCATTGATCCGCATTGTGTTCAACAACAAAGGTCCGGTGCTCCAGGTGCCTGCTCCTCTCTTTGTGATTGCCCCGATCCGTGCCGATTTTCAACGCCAAGACCTCGGTCTCCACCTAGATATTGTGGCCTTCAGGTTCGTGGTATCCAGAGGGTATTCTTCAATACGGAGGCCACGCGGACCGTGGCGTATGGCAATCTGTCGAGTAGACATCTTTTCAACCTCCTTCGGTTGTTAATGTCCCTCACAGAACCGGACTTGAGGTGTAGGGTCAAGGAATGGCGCCATAGACTTAGGCGAGGCCTATCTCTTTCTCCCTGTTTCCTCTGGGAGTGCCTCAATAGCCCCTCCATATCCTGGTTTCCATCCCCTGCCACATCAAACGGTACGTGCCCTTTTCGAGCGGAGTTTCCCCTGACTTTCTCCTCCCTCTAACTTGCTTCGAGGTCAGTCCATCCTTCTACGGGGATCTCAGAAACATTATATTCTTCCAATCTCTATTTTTTTTGATTTGCACTTTTCTAAACAAGACTACTCGGATTATTTCCACTAGTCTTCTCTCTCCGCAAGGAGTCATTTGCCTGAATCCATTTGCTGGAATTCTTTGTAGCACAGATACAAGGCGCGTGGGACATGAAAACACCCTTTCCACATCCCGCCCTTTATGTCTAATAAAACTTTGCCCCTGCGATTTAAGTAGCCGAACCATTCACCAAACTCCGGGTCCGGAAATCTCTGCCAGGCATAGCGCTGTACTTTTTCGTACCATTGCAAACACTTACTATGCCCTGTCAACGCGTATCCCTTGGTCAACGCGACCAGCGCCTCCAGATGAACCCACCACAATTTTTGGTCCCATTCAAGTTGCCGGGGCGCTTTGCCTTCGGCATCCAGAAAGTAAAAGATTCCGCCATACTCACTGTCCCAACCGAAGTCCAGAGTACTCAGTACAATATCTACTGCCTTCGCAGCGAGTTTTTTATCGTTCCTGCGGTGGGCAACGTCCATAGCAAACCACATAGATTCAATTCCGTGCCCCGGATTAATCAGCCGACCATCAAAACAATCGGGATGCGAGCCGTCAGGCAGAACGTGTTCAAAAATCAAGTTCCTATCCCTGTCAAGGAATAGAGTCATCACCTCGTTCAAACACCCATCTACTGTTGTGTCCATATCACCCCGGTTAAGCAAGTGTTCCATCTCCAGTGAGAGATTAACCAGTATCATAGGCAGAGCAAAGGTTTTAAGCGGCCTTGTGCCGGGCACAACCTTGGAATACTTTCCCTTAGGATTATCCCTGCGCTGCAATATGTTTCGGTATGTCTTCAGCGCTATTTTTTCTGCATCATCATCACCCGAGGCTAGCGCATATTGGCTGAATGCCATCGCTGCGAAACAATCGGAAAAAATGTTATACGGCTGAACGAGCGGTTTGCCTTCGCGGTTGAGTGCAAAATACCAGTTGCCCTCAGCGTCCATTCCATACTTTCGTAGGAATTCTACGCCGTGCCTGGCAATCTCCAGCCATTGCTCTTTTTTCTCCAGACGGTTGTATAACATTGCGAACGTCCAGACCTGTCGCGCCTGCGGCCAGATGAACTTGTCCGTGTCATACACACTGCCCTGCCTGTCAAGACAGGTGAAGTAACCGCCGCACTCTTCGTCAACCGAGTGCCGCTCCCAGAACGGTATAACATCTCGCAGAAGGGCATCCCGATACAACATCGTGAGTTCCCCAAATTTGAGCCTGTTCAATATTATAACTCCCTGTGTCGCAGTGTGTTATGAGGGGCAAATTTCAAAAGTACCCCAAAAAATCTCTCAAAATGACGTTTGGGGGACGTTTTCCAGGTGCGAGATAGAAAAAGTAACCCAATTTTTTCCGCTCAAGACAGCGGAAGTAACCCAACATTTTGGACGTTCGTGCAAATTCATGAGATTTCATAATCCATTGTTGCTTTTTTTCTTGTGCTATATGGTCTGCATCCTGTACACTCTTGAAATATTGAACATCAATATTGAACAGGCTCAAATTAGACTGTTCCGGTTATAACACAATTTTTGATTATATGCGAATATTTATTGCGTTACATATAGAAAATCTTCCCTCCAGTCAATATTGTCTCATTATGCCTATTTCCCTCTTAAATTGAAATCCGTTTTTTTCGATTCATCCTATTTTTGCTTCAAATTCAATTTCTCCTGAGGGCTTCTGCCACATTATTCCTGCGCCGTCAGGCAGAACTGTTACCTCGGATTTAGAGTCAACAGATTTGACCAATAACGCATTTGGCAGACGGATATGCAATGCTGCATATTCCATAGATGCCTGATCAGGAAAAACAACTTTACCCTTCGCCCTGTTTTCAGATGCTTCATATTTCATCTGAAAAGAAACCGATCCGAAATGAGTTGGGGCATTGGAAATACCGATTACACCCCCGCTTGCAAGCCACTCGCGAGCAGTCCCCCGTGCAAGATGTAACCCTCGGCCTTCCTCTGTAATGAGACAATCTCGAACAGCCCGAACCACTGCAAGCGGTGTCCACAGATGCTGGCGGTCACCGGATATTTGGGTCGTGCCTGCCTCTTTCCCTCTCTCTTCGCACCAGGTATAAAGAGGTGTGCCATGATTCAGGGTTGCGTAAAGGTATTCAATGAAAGCGTCACCATTTCCGCGCGCAAGATGTGTTTGCGCCAAATGATCCAAATCAATTGCCACCCAGATGCCATCTTCCATAAATCCTGTATGCATTGGAAGTCCGCCAGGGCTCAAGTTAGATTCCATTTTTCTGATAGTTCCCCTTATTAGTTCATGGTCAGGAGGTATTAGACCGCACGGAACTGCCGCGTTAAGGGCTCCCCAGCTGCTTCCACTGGTCTTGCCGGGACAACCGGGAATCCACCTATAGCCATTTTCATTTATTACACCTTTCTCCAGAGAACGCATTAAATCTTGGTATGCTTTATTGTATATTTCCCGAAGTTCGGGTAAATCATCCTCCATTCCCAGAATTTCCGCCGCTTCTACGGTAAGACGATCTGCAAATACTGGCCAGAAGTTATGCGGAAAAAATACTCCGTAAGACATGTTATCATCCATAAGCCCGCAATCTCCATTACCGCGAGGCATCAATCCGTAGGTCAAAGGGTAGGCATTGTTTTCCATCACACGCGTTCGCGCCCGCATGCTCTCCTGCCAACGCGAACTTGCTCTCATGCGAGGATACATCTCCTTGAGGTATTTAATGTCACCGGTAAGCCGGTAATGTTCCATAATTACCCATGACTTCCACCCCGAACCTGACCAACCAGTACCACCTCCCCAAGATTTGGGTTCTATCCAGTTACCATCTTTCTCCTGTAGATCAAGAGGCATCCTTTGGCCGATCTCTGCCTCCTTGTGCAAGCCAACCTGGTCAAGGGCTATGGAGGCCATCAGCGGTTCACAGGAATTGGAGGCGCGGTATATTTCAGTGCCGCAGATACCGGCAATATACCCATCCTTGACCCGTTCCCGCATAACAAAGAGGTCTGCCAGACATGCATAGAATGACTGCTTGACACCGGAATCGGGTATTTCTACTCTCACTCCTCTGCCCACCAGTTCACGCCACACTTGCTTGGCATATTCCATTTCCTCAGCCCAGTTGCGGGAACGTAAATCTGGAAGATCCGCAATATAGGCTTCATAAGGCCGAATAATCCAACCAGAGGCAGTCTCACCAGGTGCAAGGTCCCATGACATCTTCATCAGCCCCCATGTAAGTGCTGGGTAATCAGCCGGTTTGGTCCCCTCCGGCGGTTTTTCGCTGCCGCAGGAAAATTCATCTGCTCCTATTCCCATGATAAGCACCCTGTCAGCCCAGTCAAAGCCGCCGGCAACAAAACTGTCACAAGGATTCGCAAAATCGCGCCACCCGGGGTTATACCCACCCAAAGAAGAAGCAGGCGGCACACAAAGCACACTGAAACGATGTAGCCGGTCACCCGTATTGGCCATTTCAATCCTGACAATAGCTGCTGATTTCCCTCCGGCTATCTCCAGACGCATCCGGCCGCGTGCATCAGTATAAGAGTTGTCCAATATTGGCAGATACCCTTCCGAGCGAGTCCATTCACTATGCGCAAAAGGTTGATTATTCAATTCCGGTCTCAGTTCAATACCCCAACCCTTATTACGAATCATTACCGTAGGATAATAAGAGTTTAATGGCTTATCGGTAAGGTCGTCGTAGGTCCATCTCATATGGACACAACCGGGTTTCAGATCAAGCAAGGTCTTATGACTGCTCTCCGGCAGGGCTGCTGTCAACCGGTGCGGTGTACCGAACGAATAAGCAAAATCAACTCGCGACTGCAAAGTAGAAAGACCTGGTTTTTTTAGCATTTGTTAACTCCTTTTTGGTTCATACGTTGTCAAAGTTTTTTTACGAATTTCAGGATATGTGCCAGCTGAGATTCTTTTTTACCTGAGAGTCCTTGATTTGCAATCGCTTTTTTGGCATATTAGCTATCTCCTTTGCTTGCAGGAGTGTACTAATTGTAGTTTCCTCCTATTATTTTTTAAAGAGCGATTTCGCACAACGTTTCGCGTGTTTGCCACGTTTTGTGGAGCACAGCGGAACAAAATGTAGTAAAGGTCGGGATAGAATTGCGGCGCGCTCAACCTTAGGCGAAGGCTTGGCTGTTTCGGCGTTTCCGCTTTCCGTGCCCGTTTAGCCTTCTCCATAGCCAACGTTTCCGCAAGCCCCCCTGCGATCCCG
>DAOVPH010000033.1 GCA_030629295.1 Candidatus Latescibacterota bacterium
AGGGGATTCAAATTCCAGCCTGTCTGGATCAATCTTTTCTTTGCAGGCAACCTCCAACTCCTGGCCAGCGTAGCCATCGCGCAGTTCACCGTATGCGTCACTTAGCTGTCGTTGAACCATCCCCCAGCTGTCCCGATATATAACATAAGTGCCTTCCCTTTTTAGGATTCCAGCTTTACTAGGCCAGGCTTCATCCGGCACCTTAGAGATAAATATATCATTATCATAATAATCATCTATTTCAGTCCCTGGGTCGGGATTTTTTTCTATTTTCCATTTTTCTATAAATCCGTCTAAGAATAGATCATAGTGTGGTACGCGGTCAGGTGGTTGGAAGTTCAGTGCCTTGAGTACTCGCTCAGGACTCGGATTTTTCATGGTTTACAACTCCCATCAGTGCAACCAGTGTGTTCAGCGTTTTCAAAGTTGATTGACTCGCAAAAAATCCCTAAACCTGATTTTACCACAGAGACACGGAGGGCAAAGAGAGAAGTAATTTTCAAAATAATCAAGTAATTATATGTTTACTTTTCTCCGTGTCTCTGTGCCTCCGTGGTAGATTTTAGACTTCTTACGAAAGGATCCTAATGGTATTCCTCTTCGATGTACTTTACTGCGTTTTCAAACAGGAGCATGCCATCGCTTTTGACTTTGAGTCCTTCCCGTGTCCAGCGGGGATGTTGAACAGGATCGATGTGCCTTTCTGGATGGGGCATCAGTCCCAATACCCTCCCGGTGGGGTCACAGATGCCGGCGATACCATCTACAGAGCCATTTGGGTTCCAGGGGTACTCCCCAGCGTTGCCATTAGGTCCAGCATAGCGAAAGATAATCTGTCCGCGTTCCTTTAGCTTCTGAAGAATTGTTTGGTCTCGAGGAACAAACTTGCCCTCAGCGTGAGCCACTGGCAGGTAAATTGTCTCCTTGATCCTTCTGGTAAAGACGCACTTGTCAGCATTAAAGGGTTGCAAATAGACCCATCTGTCCTCAAACTTCCCTGAGTCGTTGCCGCTGAGGGTTGCCTCTTGGAGATCAACTGCGCCGGTAACTGCGGGTAACAAGCCCGTCTTGACCAGCACTTGAAAACCATTACAGATGCCGATGACCAACTTGCCTCGCTGAATGAACTCCTGAAGCTGATCGTTCAGCTTGTATTTCAACTCGTTTGCCAATACCTTTCCCGCCTCAATGTCATCCCCATAGGTGAACCCACCGGGAATAGCCAGGATCTGGTAGGAGGAAAGCTTTTTCTCTCCCCGGATCAGTTGGTTCACATGCACCAATTCCACGGCTGCCCCTGCCCGGCGAAATGCATAGCAGGTCTCGTAATCACAGTTTGTTCCAGCAGCCCTCAACACTATAACTTTCACTTCTGTTGGCATCTCTCCACCGCTTCTTTTAGCCTGGTAAGCTCTGCCTCCTCAAGGATTGCTTTTTCAAAAGCCAGAGTTTCCAGTACCTGTAGCCCCTTTTCCTCCGACTTTTCTCTCAAGGAGTCTCTGTAGCCTCCAACTCTACTGCTGACGAATGTCACTGCCTGCTTACCGGCGCAATTTTGCAGTTCCTTGAGGTAGCTGTTTATCGGTGGCGCTGGCCTCCCACACCAGATGGGAGCGCCTATGACCAGCAGGTCAAATCCCTCCAGATCGGTCACCGCAGCCTCCACCGCTGATTTTCTTCGGAACAGGGCGGAGAGCACCTCAGTGAACGGGCCCCGGTAGTCTTTGACCGGTCTCACCCTGGCGATGCTGACCTGTTGGTCGCTGAGGAGTCTTTCTACAGCCTGGGCAATCTTTTCAGTGTTGCCGGTGTATGAATAGTAAGCGATTAGAATCTTCATCTTTCCACCTCCTTTTTTTACCACCTCAAAGGACTCTGCCACGCTTGTTTAAGCTCCTTTATGTCGGCAGAGAGGACAACATTGCCCTCAAGTCCGTAAACCTTGAACTCTTTTATGTTGGTTATTTTCCCTATTTGGCCAATAGGACAGCCGGACATTATCTGTTCAAACTTATCTTGATATTCCAGCGGAACCTCCACAATAAAACGGCTATTGGACTCAGAGAAAAGTAGAGTGTCGTTTCTCTCTATCGGGCCATCGGTGGGAACGGATTTGAGCTCTATCTCCATTCCCAGGTCGCCGGCGAAGGCCATCTCGGCGCAGGCTACCCCGATTCCCCCTTCAGAGCAGTCGTGACAGGCTCTTACCAGACCAAACTCAGTCGCCTGGCTCAGGTTTTCCATCAACTGCTTTCCTTGGGAGGGATCAACCTTAGGAACCTGGTTTCCTATCCAGCCCCGCACCAGATAGTAATGGGACCCTCCCATCTCGTCTCTGGTGGTTCCTACCACATACAATAGGTCTCCCGGCTCCTTGACATCCATAGAGATGGCCTTTTTCACATCTTCTATAACTGCCACAGCGGAGATCAGCAGAGTAGGGGGAATGGAGATGGTGCGTCCTCCGGTGGAATATTCGTTGTTCAGGCTGTCTTTGCCGGAGATGAAGGGGGTTTCGTATGCCGTTGCCATCTGGTAACAGGCCTGGGCGGCCCTGACTAAGGCGCCTAAGTTTTCCGGCTTCTCTGGATTCCCCCAGCAGAAGTTGTCCAGAAGGCCTACCTGGTTTAGATTTCCTCCCACGGCAATTATCTGTCTGAGGGCTTCGTCTATTGCTGAGGCAGCCATCCAGTAGGGGTCAATGAGACCGTAGCGGGGGTTGATGCCGTTGGAGACAATTATGCCCCGGTAAGAACTCAGTCGTGGCCGAACTATACAGGCATCGCCAGGGCCGTCAGCAGAGACCCCTACCAGGGGTTTCAACACACTGCCTCCCTGAACCTCATGGTCATACTGGCGGATGACCCACTCCTTGCTGCATACATTCCAAGAGGAGAGGATTTTTTCCAAGTAAGGGGTCAGATCTTCTGGATCGGGGAAAGAGGGTTCTGGAAAACTGGGTTTTTCCCAGGTAGCCTTCTTTTTGGTCCTGGGCAAACCGTGGTGGAGAAACTCCATGTCCAGATCGGCCACGGTGTGGCCTTGGTATTTGAGGCGAAGGCGTTTATCACTGGTGAACTGGCCGATCACAGTAGCCTCGACATCTTCGCGGGTGAACACCTCTAACAGTTGGCTCAGATTCTTCTGGGGCACAGAGAGGACCATCCTCTCCTGGGCCTCAGAGATCCAGATCTCCGTGTACCCGAGCCCGCTGTATTTAAGCGGCACTTTCTCTAAGTCCACAGTGGCCCCGGTCTCGGCTCCCATTTCACCCACCGCCGAGGAAAGTCCCCCAGCACCGCAGTCGGTGATGGCGCTGTACAACTTTGCGTCCCTAGCCTGAAGCAGCGTATCGACCATCTTCTTTTCCATTATGGGATTTCCGATCTGCACTGCCCCGCCGGAGATCTCTTCCGACTCTTCGGTCAGCTCTCCAGAGGAGAAGGTGGCTCCGTGAATGCCATCCCGACCAGTTCTGCCGCCCACTACGACTATAAAGTCATCGGGGTTCACCCGTTTCTGACAGGCCCAATTGGGGATGAGACCTACATTTCCACAGTAGACTAAGGGATTGGCGAGATAGCCTTCATCGAAGAAGATAGAGCCGTTGGCCGTTGGTATCCCCATCCGGTTTCCGTAGTCCCGGACTCCGCCTACCACACCTTTCATAATCCGCTTTGGATGGAGTACCCCTTTAGGCAATTTTTCGTGAGGATAATCCGGAGGACCGAAGCAGAAGATATCGGTATTCAGAATGGGTTTGGCCCCCAGGCCCGTGCCCAGAGGGTCTCTGATTACCCCACCTATGCCTGTGCCTGCGCCTCCGTAGGGTTCTAAGGCCGAAGGGTGGTTGTGAGTCTCTACCTTGAAGCAGATGCTGTAGTCCTGGTCAAAAGAGATGATGCCAGCATTGTCTTTGAACACAGAGATACACCAGGGCTTGTTCAGCTCTTCGGTTGCCCTGAAGATGGTGGACTTCATAAGGTTGTCAATCACTTCGCCCTGGAATTCAATCAATCCCCTAAAGGTTTTGTGCACGCAGTGTTCAGACCAGGTCTGGGCCAGGGTCTCCAGTTCAACATCGGTGGGATTTCTCCCCAGCCGGGCGAAATCGTCCTTGATGGCCAACATCTCTGTAAGGTTCAAGAAAAGCTGCCTTTGCCTGCTTATCCTCTCTAAACCTGGCTGGTCAGCGTCTAAAATGTCTACATAAAGCAGTCTGAAATCGTATGCGGCAGATGGCAGGGAGATCTTCTCCCCCTCTTTCACCCTATGTTGGATCAACTTGTTGAGCAGGAGTTTTTCGCAGATGGTGTCGATCTGCTGTGGGGAAAGTTCTCCCCGGATGAGGTATTTCCGGGCAGTTTTGACCGACTCGGCTCCCCTAATTCCCATATCCCGTATTCCTTTCTTGGTGCTCTCCTCCACAGGATCCATAACACCGGGATTATAGGCCACCTCTATTGTATGTAAATCTGCCCCCCAGTCGGACTCTCGAGTCTCGAGTCTCGACTCTCCTCTTCCCTCTCTCGTCTCTCTTCTATAGGCATATTCCTGGGTTATGCTGTCGCACAGCAGTTTCTCGCATATCCGGACTATCTGAGGTTCGGAGAGGGTCCCCTCAATAAAATAGACCTGGGTTAGTCTGAGTTCTTTCACTCCTCTTATGCCGAGGTCTTCTATATCTTTCTTAATGCCGCCTGCTGAGGCATTGGGTATTCCAGATTTGGTGCTTATCTCGACTCTCCAGAGCATAGGGCTCTCCTTTCTGCGATTGAAATATAACCCTGAGAACCTCAGGTGTCAATGGAATTTTAAAAATGCCTCAATTGGAGACATTAAACAGATTCAAAGGCACCGGCCAAGCCACAGTGTAGAAGGCTTGTTCCCCGTAAACGGCAGATTCTGCGTTCCATCAAGGGGGTTCTCTACAGATTATGAACCGCAGCCCGTAGCGCCGGATTTGTCCCCGGCAGGGGGGCTTGGTGCCCAAAATTGAACAGTGACCGTAGCCGAAATAACCTCACCAAAATCAGACAGCTACGATAATATGGATAGTTGCCAAAGAAGATCACTGTCAGATATTGAACAGTTCCAGCGGCGGAGATAACTATTTCAAATCCAGAGAAATAAGAGAACTGAGTAAAAAACAGCTGTCAGATATTGAACATAACTGTCCTGTCCCCATTGTAAGGCAGATTTCAACCCCAAATCGGAATATCTTTATAACTGACTATTACTAACAACATAGGGAATCTCTGAAGGGCATTTTTATTACCTGGCACGAAAGTTGCGACCATCACCGTAGGCAACGGATAGCGGGGAGTTTTCGCCCAATTACGGTTCAGCTCTGGTCAAATTTATTGGATAACTGTGAGCGAAAGACAGAATAGAAAGGAGATAACTATGAAGGGATAAACGCTGTGGTGGAACTGGGAAAGTCATAACTGCCCCTTGTAGTGTGGGGTTTTATGTCCCCAGGCCCTTTTAGTCCGTTGTCAATCCTGTTAGATGAAATTTATCTGACAGAGTTAACCCTTGCTTAAGTTACGAGGAGGTTCTGATGAAAAAGTTGTCTATACTTTTGCTAACTGTGGTGGTAGCAGCCGTCGGGGTAGTCTGGGCAGAGATCACCCCCACCATCGAGGTAATGCCGCTTTATGCCAGTGCTGCCCACTCGCAGCAGACACCCTTTGCTGTCTTTCTCGAAGTGACCGGATTGACCGAGGGAACAGCCTACGAATTTACCGCCAAGCTTCGCCAGAATGACAAAGACTATGGTTCTTTCGCTACGGCAGAAGTAGGGGATTTTAACACCAGGTATAAATCCCTGGGTGCCGCTGGGACCGAGGGGACTTTGGCCAAATGGGTCTTCTTAAGGCCAAGTAAATCGAGTCCAGCCCCTGGCCCTTGCCAGATCCGAATAAGGATCAGAGAGGCTGGCAAAACTACATCAACTCCGGTGGATTTCGCTGGCCCAACGCTACTGGATATATCTGATACCGGTGATGGCGCCTGGGTAACAGGTGGTGAAGGGGCCAACCCACCCGATGGCTATGTGGTCTTGACTTACGACAGCGAAGGGGGGCTTCTGGGGGCCTACGCCGCTGAAGACAACGGCCTAAATGAGGGGGACGACCCTGACTCTGGCCACTGGAAGATAACCCTGCCCGCCAATACAAATATTGCCCGTTTCGAGACAAGAGACGCCAACAACTCGGTCTATGCCACAGACAGCGATCCAGGCTGGGAATCCGGAGCTCCCGGAACCACAACAGTACTGTCCGACATCTCTCTCTACCCCACTGCCTGTCCTCTGACTCGGTGGGGAGAGCTCAAGGCGCTGTTCAAGTGAGGCCAGTACAGTTTAAGTAGACATATCAGGTTGTTGACGCTTTGTTGGCCCGGGGGTTGAAGCCCCTGGGCCAACATAAAAGCAGAATTCACTGTACTGAGCGAAGGTATAGAGGATCCTGTTAGAGAGGTTTTCTAACAGGCTTGATGATTCGTTGGAATGAACTTCTTGAGGAACTTTGACCTGCCGGTAAGATTTTCCGAGGAGATTGTCGAATTGAAGAGAATTGTCCTTCCTGAATTTGCTTTGTCCTCAGGCCCGTTTAATCTAGTGTGAATCTTTGCCCGCAGAAAGGAGGCTGTGATGAAAAGGCTGAGCGTTGTGGTAGCAGCTGGATTGATGGTTTTGGTGGTGCCTGTGTTAGCTTTGACCGCATCTATATCAGTTGATGTCTATCCGCTTTATGTTGCAAAAGACGGCGGTGCTGGCACAACAGGAACACCTTTTGCTGTTTTTGTGAGGATATCAGGATGGACAGACCAAGCCAATCAGGATGCTTATATAAGGATCCATGAGGCAGTAAGTGTCTGGAGTAATTATTATCATTGGACCGCAAGTGGTAGCTGGAGTAGAACAGCGACTTATTCCGTGAATAATTATCCCATATTGCATATTGACGGCAGTGGAAATGCAAAAGGTTGGATATTCCTGAAGTCCCCATCGGATAAGACTTTTACAACTTTTACTGTTAGAGCTCATATTGGTACTTCAAACCTAGATTTAGGTGTAAATAAGTCAATAACACCTATGGATATGTCCACCACTGGTGCCTGGATCTGGGGTTCTGAGGCTGCAGGAAATCCACCTGATGGATATGTTGTTCTGGCTTGTGGCGCAGAGGGAATTCTGGGAGCATACGCTGCTGAAAACAACAGTATTAATGAGGACTATGAATCAACAAGCGGCTACTGGAAGATGGCTGTTCCCGCCAACACTACCATCACTGAACTTAAGGTGAAGGATCCTCAAAATAACCTCTATGCAACCGATGATAAGAACGGTGTAGGTTGGGGAAACTCAGGGAATCCAGGTAATACTACTCGGCTGACAGATTACTCCCTCCCCGTCACCCTCACCTCGTTCACCGCCACAGCTGGAGATGGAGAAGTCACCCTTCGCTGGGTCACCGAATCTGAGGTGAATAACCTGGGGTTCAACATCTACCGGGCCCGGAGAGAAAAGAAAAAAGACGAGAGAGGAGAGCCGAAAGAGGGTGAATATGAGAAGATCAACTCCGAGCTGATCCCTGGGGCCGGGACCTCAACGGTCAGACATTCTTACTGCTTCACCGATAAGAATGTGGATAACGGAACCACCTACTTCTACCGGCTGGAGGATGTGAGCCTCGACGGCAAAAGCACCTTCCACGGGCCAGTTGAGGTAGTCCCCAGAGCAGAACAGAAGGAACAAGGGGAAGAGCTTCCCCGCCAGCCCCGTTTAGAACAGAACTTCCCTAATCCCTTTAATCCAAAAACTTCCATCCGCTTTGCAGTGCCGCTGCTCCGAGGAGAGCCAGCGATTTTCTTAGAGATTTACAACCTCTCCGGACAGAAGGTTAGAACACTGCTGCAGCAAAGCATCAATCCCGGGTTCTACCAACTTGTCTGGGACAGTCGGAACCAGAACGGTGCCCAGGTTGCCAGCGGGGTCTACCTCTGTGTCCTCAAGATTGGCGGAGAGCTTATCGACACCCGCAAGATGGCCCTGATCCGTTAGACAGACAAGTGGCTTGTCCCCTCTAAAAGAGCAGCCGTAGACTTTACGCCTGGGTGAAGGGCGGATTCACCCCAGCGCACCCATAAAGGAATGCGGCTACACCTCCCAATTTGTGAGACACCCCTTACAGCAGGAACAGATACCTTATCTTAAGTACTACTATGCGGTCTTTGAGCTTCATCTTTCCTTGGGTGTTGTTCCTGAATTCGTTAAAGGCGAGGTAAATCCAACTCTTGGGCATGAAGTTCCAGGAAAACAGAAGGTTCAGTCGGTGAATATCCGTTGCGAAATTGGGTTCACTCCACAGCCTAAAGAACAGGTCCTTGCGCAGCGCATACTGCATCTGGGGATGCAAGATCCAGTTTAGCTTCTCTACTGAACCGCCTGACTTCAATTCAATAGTGTTATTCACATCGAAGCCCAGGTTTAAGGTTGGCTTCACCTGCCATCCCACATAGAGCCCTACATAACCGGAGGGTGCAAAATAGCCCCCCCGGTAGTTGTAGCTGCGGGAGTTATATCCCCAATTGACGCTTCCTGCCACAGGTTTTGACCAATCACTCCAGATATTACAGCGGAGGGATCGAGAAGTGAACCGCTCTCCCATCTCATAAACTCTCCCCAGATAAGGGTTCAGGTAGACACCCCAGTTGTTCGTAAACCCCAGGACAAAATCGCCGAAGACGCCGCGCTCTGTGCCCGGTTCACCGTGCTCTTTCACAAAGACCACTCCCACCGGAAGGCGGATCTCCCTGAAAATTCCCTTGTTGTAAAATAAAGGGCCGCCGTTGAGGTGATAGTATTTCCTTCCTCGCCAGGGTGTGAAGCCGACCTGGCTGACATCGAAGTCCTTGTCTATGTTTTCGTAATAGCTGTAGATGTAAAAGCTCCTGATCCCCCAGCGGAACTTGAGCTTGGCAGCATAGCCACCTTTTGCCCCTTTTCTTTCTGCTCTGGCACCCTGAAAGCTGAGTTGAAGAGTCTTTGTTCGTATGGCGCCGTCGATGTCGACGACATGGTTAAAGTCATCTTTTGCATCCTTGCCGGCGTAGAGGATACCCAGGCTGGAGTTCTCCAGGATCTGCCGCTGGACTCTCAGGACCGAGAAACGGCTCTGGGGCTCTACCAAAGTGGTGTCCTTGCCGGGGTACTCGGTCTCTCCCGTCGCTGCCCCTATGGCTCCGACCTCAAACCTCCCGAATTTACCGGTGAACTTTGAACCGCCCAGGATTGGCACCTTCTTACCCCCAGGAAGCCTTTTGCCTATCCGTCTGGAATAGAAGAGCTCGAAGCCTCCTGCCGGCTTGAATATCTCGGCACTCTCTGTGAAGAAAGGCCTCCGTTCATCAAGGTAAAGTTCATATTTAGAGAGATTCAACTGGTAAGGGTCCGCTTCAACCTGGGCGAAGTCCGGGTTGGCCGTGAAATGGAAACTTGAAGAAGATGTGGGATACCAGCTAAAATCAAATCCTGCATCAGGAGATGCAGAGGGCCTATCATACCTCGTCAGAGCCACAGGATATATCTCAAGGTGAAGTCCTATCTCTCCAGGATAGACCCCCACAAGCTGGCCGGATTTGGAGAGCCTTCTTCGCAGCTCTTCTCTCTTTAACGATGGCCAAGACGCCCATTCTTGTCTCCGAGCAATGTATCGGGCAAAGCTTATTCCCCACGCAGACAGGCCGCTCTTAAATCTTATGCTCCTGAAAGGGATCTTTACCTCCACGACATAGCCGAAATCTGTTAGTTTGGCCGCAGAGTACCACACCCCATCCCAGCTGAAGTCCAGAGATCCTCCACCCGAGGAAAAATGCAAATCGGTTTGCACCTCTTTTGCATTAACCAGGAATCCATATCCTGTGGTTTTGTTGTTAAAGCTATCCAAAGTTAAAGAAACATGGTCGCCTCTTTCGGTCTCGCTGCCCTGATCCCTCGACCCGACCCTGAGCACAAGCTTCTCCGGCTGGGAATCATAGCACTTGAAGGCCACATAGAGGTTCTGATAATCATAGAGGACGTAGACCACGGTTTTCTCTGTGATGGGTTTGCCCTCATTGGGAAACACCTGGGTGAAACCTGTTGCCGAGTCTGCCCGAGCCCAAAGGGGTTCGATGACTCCGTCGATTCGGGGTGAAGTTTGCGCCCTGACGGCAGTTATTGCCTTGAGTTCAGCGTTATTCCCATACGCTGGTGAGCTTCCGCACATTGTCAAGACTAACACAACAACGAGGGACAGCAATGTTTTTCCTAAACCCCTCATCTCACCATCCTTGGTTTTCATAACCTTGTGAGCAGTATGCACAAGATAAAGATCATACCTAAGATTATCACCGTTAGTTTGCCAACTCCTATACTGACCAGGAAATTCATGAATGCTGTCATTGTTAGTCCCTCCTTTTCTCTAACAATGCCTTATCCAGATTTGGCCAAATGTGGCACTACAACTTGAGGTAGCCAACATTACCTATACCCTTCTCCATCTCCTCGCCGGCCGGTTTGATCTGTGTGGAATCTATCAATTTCCCCTTGCTTAATCCCAGTCGGGTCTCGATTACGTCCATCTGTTCGGGCGTGCAGGTTATTGTACCAAGGTTGTGAACCTCAGCCAGCCGCTCTTCAAGCACCTCAGGAGCAACATCAGGGGCAATGGTCAACTCGCCAAACACCATTAGAGTCGCTTTGCCCTCCAGGTGGTCGAAACGGGAT
>DAOVPH010000091.1 GCA_030629295.1 Candidatus Latescibacterota bacterium
GAGTTCTTTCCCCCTCAAGAACTTGTCTCCCGCTCGGATGCCATCTTCACTTTCGGGGGGGATGGCACGATCCTGTTCGCTGCCCGATTTACTGGACCTTCCGCTACTCCCTTGCTGGGAGTGAACTTGGGGAGCTTGGGGTTCCTGACTCAGATCGGCCCCGCTCAATTAGAAGAGGCACTTCGCAGAACTCTCAAGGGAGATTACCAGCTTGACCGGCGAATAACGATTGAAATTGTTTGCAGGGATGAGACCTTTTTCGCCTTAAATGAGGTTGTTATAGAAAAGGGGTCTTCTCTCCGAGTTATCACGATGGAACTCTGGGCCGGAGAGCAGTCAGTTGGCAGTTACATTGCCGACGGGCTGATTATCTCCACCCCGACGGGTTCCACGGCTCACTCTCTGGCTGCCGGGGGGCCAATTCTACACCCCCAGGCCCAAGTTTTAGTTGTAACCCCTATCTCTCTCCATTCTCTGGCAGTGCGTCCCCTGGTCTTCCCTGCCCAGACACTCTTTACTGTTAAGTTAAACACGCAAGGGCCTCAGGCGATAGTAGTCGCAGATGGCCAGAGGGAATGCCAAATTCAACCAGGGGAACAGATACTGGTGAAAAAGGGCCCTCACACAGTGAACTTGATCGATTTCCAGGAACATTCCTTTTATGATCTGCTCAGGTCGAGATTCAAATGGGGCATTTAGCTGTTTCCGGAACTATGCTGATAGCGTGAGGCCACGCTGTATGAGACGATGACTCCGAGAATAGCTTGATTTTCTATGGACAGAAATCAACCACCAAATCATAATTGGCCACAAAGGCACAAAGACACCCAATATTATCTAATCTTCGTGTCTTGGTGCCTTAGTGGCTAAGTCCTTTCCCGAAAGAGATTTTTACATCTATTTCAGACTATGCTACGAGAATTGCACATCAAAAACTATGCTCTGATTGATGAAATACGGGTGGAGTTCTCTGCAGGCCTGAATATAATTACTGGGGAGACCGGTGCTGGCAAATCTATCCTCATCGGTTCCCTGGGACAAGTTCTTGGAGAACGGGCCACCCCAGATTTCATCAGAACCGGTGCAGATAGATATGTTGTCGAAGCACTTTTCCTGCTTGACGGTACCCATCCGGTGTTTGCCGTCCTGAAGCAACTGGGAGTGGAAACCGAGGCGGGAGAACTCATCTTGCGTCGGGAGACCTTCACCGAAGGACACAGCCGATGTTACGCCAATGATACCCAGGTCACTGCCCGGGCTCTAAGGTCCATCGGCGATCTGCTGGTAGATATACATGGTCCCCATAGCCATCAATCTTTGCTTAAGGTAGAAAAACATGTAGACTTCTTAGACAGCTTCGGACAGATGGAAGAACTTGTGGGGCAGATGGGACGGGAATATCACCGACTCAACTGCCTGAGAGGTGAGCTGGAGGAATTGAGACAGAGGAAAGCCGCCGCCGAGGAGAAACGGGAACTCTACAGCTTTCAGCTCAAAGAGATCACCGACGCCTCCTCCGACCTGGAAAGTTGGGAACAACTGGAACAGGAATGCACTGTTTTGGAGAACAGAGAGCGGTTGGCTGAGGATGTGATTCAGCTCTATGATCTGTTATATGATGGAGAGGATTCGGTAGCAGAGAGACTGGGAAGAGGTGCTCATTGGCTTAAGGACGCAGCCCGATTTGACCAAATCCTGGCAGAGAAGAACAAAACCTACGACTCCTTGATTTATGAAGTAGAAGACCTCTCATTTTTCCTGCGCGATTACGGTGAGAAACTGCAAGACGCTCCCCAACGCTTAGAGGATCTCAGGAACAAACTGGCAGGACTGGAACAGATGAAGAGAAAATACGGAGAGTGTGTGGAGAAAATCTGGGAACGAAAGGAGTTTCTGGAGAAAGAGCTTGTTCTCTCGGGTAATATTGACCAACAGATAGAAGAAGTGGAGGGGACAGTTCAAGAGCTCCAGGAAGGGTTCTCCCGACGATGCGCTTCGGTTTCTCGGAAGCGTCGAGCCGCAGCTTCCCATTTAGCTGTTCAGGTCGAGTCTTCCCTAAAGCAATTGGGAATACCCAACGCTCAGTTTGAGGTGAGATTTTTCGACAGAGAAGACCCCGAGGGAACCGTGGAAATTGACGGCAAGAGGTTCAACCCGGGTCCTACAGGGATCGAGGAGGTGGAGTTCTTTATCTCTACTAATGTAGGAGAAGAGAAGAAATCCCTGGTCAAGATAGTCTCCTTGGGCGAGGTTTCCCGGATTATGCTTTCGTTGAAAAGTATCTTAGTAGAGGTAGATGCCATTCCCACTTTGATCTTTGACGAGATCGATGTGGGCGTCTCCGGACGCATCGCCGAGGCAGTGGGCAGAAAGATGAAACAACTTTCTGCCACTCATCAGATCATATCGATAACTCATCTGCCGCAAATAGCCAAGATGGCAGACAGGCACCTCTCTGTTTTTAAGAAGGTCAAAGACGGCAGAAGCACTACCAGAGCGGTAGGATTAACAGAAGAGGAGAGAATCGAAGAGATAGCGAAGCTTTTGGAAGGAGAGCAAATCTCCCAAACGGCGATCAGGCACGCTGAGGAGATGCTCCACCAGAGAGAGAGGAGTACCCGCAGATGAAACGAGCAGCATTGGCAGCAAACCTACTGGCAATAAGCAGGGTGCTTTTGATTCCACCGTTTATTTTCTGCATTATCTTCAGCCAAAGAGATGGGTTTTACCTGAATCTGGCCCGGGTGCTACTTCTCTATGGGGTAATGAGCGATATCTTAGATGGGCGACTGGGTGCGTTAGCTGGGAATAATCCTATCGGTCAGTTTTTAGATCCCTTAGCAGATAAATTATGCATAGCAGCGATTTATATCTCTCTTTCTTTGGTCTGGCATAACCCTCCCCTGTGGTTAACTTCCATAGTAGTAGGGCGCTTTCTGGTTGTGCGTCTGCTGTGGTTAATCGGGTTCTTAAGGGCAAAGGAGAAATTGCACTCTTTTCTTCAGAAAAAGAGCATTTTGACCAAGTCCAATCTGTGGGGAAAGGCCTCCTCCTGGTCTCAGGCGATACTTATTGTCGCCATTCTGTTCTCTCTGCCCGGAGGCTGGGTCACCTTTCTCTACTGGACAGTGGCGGCTATCACGGTGACAACAGGGATAATTTACTTAGTCCAGGGGGGGCGAGAGGCAAAGAGGTTGGGCTTAGTCTGAGCAAAATTGCTTTGGAACAGAGGAATTATCGGTTACTTGAAGATTAAGTCGCTGTCAGTAGCGCATCAAATCCGAACCTGAATATAAGTCCTTGAATTTCATCTTGTTCGTCGCCCTGTTGCTCGCTTCACCAAGAGTAACACCGGGTGATTTTTATATTCTGTCTTCCATATTGGTAAAGATATGAAAAACTTGTTGCTTCTGAAGAGCTTTCTGCTGAGACATAAGGGACAGTTGGTCCTTGGCGTTATCGCCCTGGTGTTCAGCAACCTATCTGCTCTGCTGGTTCCTCGCATTTTACGGGACATCATAGATGGTTTAAGAACGGAAATAAGCAGGGGGGCACTTGTGCGATATGCCCTGCTTATAGTCTTTTTGACTATCATTGCCGGTGCATTTAGATTTCTGACCCGTTACAAATTGATTGGCACCTCATTCACTATCGCATACGAACTGCGCAACCATCTGTTTGCCCACCTTCAAAGACTTTCCACCTCATATTTTAAGAAGATGCGGACCGGAGACATAATGGCCCGGGCGACAAACGACCTTGAGGCTGTGCGAAGGTTGCTAGGTCCAGGCGTTCTAAATCTGCTTAACATAGCCATTATGGGACCTATTGCTATTGGCCTGATGATAGGCATCTCTCCTCGGCTCACTCTGTATGCCATAATGCCCTTGCCTTTTTTGACCTTCATCATAGCCGTCGTTCGCCCTAAGATATTTAGCCGCTTCCAACAGGTACAGGAACAGTTCTCTTCACTTAGTGCGAAGGCACAGGAAAACCTGACAGGTATAAGGGTGATAAAAGCCTACGCACAGGAGGAGAACGAGATAAACAGCTTCCGGCAGATAAATCAAGGATATTTAGAGAGAAATATGGGATTAGTGAAGATTTGGGGCCTATTTTGGCCTTTTATAAGGCTTATTGCCGGTATCAGTATGGCCGTGGTGTTATGGCTCGGTGGTCAGCAGGTAATCGCTGACCGTATCTCTTTAGGTCAATTTGTCCAATTCACTAATTACCTTATGATGCTCACCTGGCCTATGATGGCCTTAGGATGGGTAATAAACTTGCTGCAGAGAGGTTCTGTCTCAATGAGCAGAATCGCCGAGATCCTGAACCAAACTCCTGAGATTAAAGATAGTAAAGAGAGGAAAAGTATCCAGACCCTGGAGGGAATCATCGAGTTCAGAAATGTAAGTTTCGCCTATGATACAACACAGGTTCTCAAGAACATAAATCTAAAGATAGAGAAAGGTATGACCGTAGCTATTGTGGGGCCCACCGGGGCAGGCAAGACCACTCTGGTTAATCTAATCCCCCGGTTATTCGATGTCACTGAAGGACAAGTAATTATTAATGGGATAGATGTGAGACAAATTCCTCTGAAACTTCTGCGGAAAAGCATTGGCTATACTCCCCAGGAGAGTTTCCTCTTTTCCGAAAGTATCAAGGAAAATATCGCATACGGTTTGGAAGATGGCGATGAGCATCTGGTTCAACAGGCAGCCACCATATCAAATCTGACGGATGATATTGAGGGATTCCCCGAGAGATACGACACTATGGTGGGCGAACGCGGAGTTACGCTTTCCGGCGGACAAAAACAGCGCGTTGCCTTAGCCAGGGCAATTGCCCGCCATCCTTCAATTCTCATCTTAGACGATGTTTTCTCCAGCGTGGATACCTATACCGAAGAAGAAATACTAAGAGAGTTGCGTCAGTTCATGAAAGCCAGAACCAGCATCCTGGTATCACACAGGATATCAACTGTTCGGGAGGCAAACCTGATAGTGGTGCTTGAGGATGGACAGATTGCAGAGCAAGGTACACACGAAGAACTGTTGGCCCACGACGGGTTTTATGCCAATATGTATCAGCAGCAACAACTGTTGGAAGAAATAGCGAGGATGTGAAGGGCACAACTATGACTCATAGCCATGCCAGTGAGTATCAAACGGGCGAGGAAATACTGGGCAAAGCGTATGACCGCCGGCTAATGAATCGGCTTATCAGGTATCTTCTCCCCTACAAACTGTTGGTGGTAATATCTCTGGTTACTATTCTTTTGGTATCTGCCTTGCAACTGGCAGAGCCATATCTGGTGATGATTGCCATCGACCGTTACATAACTCCCAAAGATAGTTCGGGATTGCTTCGCATAGCCGTGCTGTTTCTGGGCGTGTTAATCCTGGGTTTCTTATTTCGTTATATCCAGATTCATATTATGCAACTGACTGCCCAGAAGGTGATGTATGACATGAGAACGGGGATATTCGAGCATCTCCAAGGAATGTCTCTCTCCTTTTTCGACAGAAACCCTGTGGGTAGATTGATGACCCGATTGACCAACGATGTGGAAGTGCTAAGCGAGATGCTCAGCTCTGGGGTGGTAACTATCCTTGCTGATATCTTTACCCTGATAGGGATAGTGGTGGTTATGCTCCTGCTTAATTTCAAATTAGCGTTGATTAGCTTCTTAGTGCTTCCTCTATTGATGTGGGTCACATTTCTGTTTCGGCAGAGAGTTCGAGAGGCATATCGGGCTATCAGGGTAAGAATAGCTCGCATTAATGCATTTTTGCAAGAGAACATTATGGGCATCTCCATTGTCCAGATATTTAATCGGGAAGAGAGAAATCTCAATAAGTTTCGTGATTTGAATCAAGATCATCTGGATGCCCGGTTGCGATCGCTTCTCTACAGCGCAGTATTTCACCCCACCGTGGAAGTAATCGGCTCTGCTGGTGTTGCCTTAATCGTCTGGTATGGCGGTGGGCAAGTTCTTAAAAATGTTCTTACCTTTGGTGCGCTGGTCGCCTTTATCCAGTATGTGAACAGATTCTATCAACCGATAAGGGATTTGAGCCAGAAATACAATATTATGCAGGCAGCTATGGCCTCTTCCGAACGGATATTCAAGCTCTTGGACACAGAACCGGAGATTAAAGATCCACCCCATCCTGTGCCGATGACTACAATAAGGGGAGAGATTGAATTCAGAAATGTCTGGTTTGCCTACAAGGCGGAAAACTATGTCTTACGGGATGTCTCTTTCCATATCTCCCCAGGGGAAAAGATGGCGTTTGTTGGCCTAACTGGAGCAGGCAAGACGTCGATAATTAGTCTGTTAGCTCGTTTCTACGATGTGCAGCAAGGAGAGATACTAATCGATGGGGTGAACATCAGAGATATAGTTCAAAGGCAGCTGCGACAGCATTTGGGAATAGTCTTGCAGGATGTCTTTCTCTTCTCTGGAAGTGTAGAGGATAACATCCGGCTGGGAGAAGAGAGGATA
>DAOVPH010000110.1 GCA_030629295.1 Candidatus Latescibacterota bacterium
CCTGATAGTTAAAGATTGCTTCGCTGACGCTCGCAATGACAATTTGTTGCTATGTTTTTTAAGAATCGCAATACTATGGACCGCTTACCTACACAATTGGGACGGGGAAGACTCATCCGGTTTCTTGAGCAGTTGGGCAAGTTTGGGATATTGCTCAGCCGTGTCTTGCGTGCCTTTTCAGATTTTCCCACCTATGGGCGTTTGATTGTCGGACAGATGAGGACTATAGGAATGGAGTCACTTCCCCTTGTGGTTCTCACCGCAGTGTTCGTGGGAATGGTGGCTTCCATTCAGACTGCTTACCAGTTGCAAGGACGAGCACCACTCTACCTCACTGGGAGTGCGGTGAGTAAGATGATCTTTTTAGGGGTAGGGCCGGTGACTACTGCCCTTGTGCTATCTGGGCGAGTAGGGGCAAGTATAGCAGCCCAACTGGGCACGATGAAGATCACCGAGCAGATAGATGCCCTGGAATCGATGGCATTTAACGCTCTGTCTTATTTGGTTGTGCCTCGCGTTATTGCTGGAATGATAATGCTTCCTATTTTGGTCATATTTGCCGATGCCATTGCTATTGCGGGTGCTTGGTTGACGGCCGTCCTCAGCGCAGGGCTCAGCTCCCACGAGTTCTTCAAGGGCCTGCAGATGTTTTTCCTGCCTATGGATATAATAGGCGGACTCATCAAGGCTTTTTTCTTCGGCCTCACCATCACCCTTGTGCCTTCCTTTTACGGATTCAATACCACCGGAGGAGCAGAGGGTGTTGGCCGGGCTACTACCAATGCAGTGGTCGTCTGCTGCCTCTCTATTCTGGTGCTGGACTATATAATAGCGGCAATTATCATTTAACCTACTACTATGATTGAGATTAAAGGCATTTCAAAAAGCTTCGGGGGCAAATCCGTGCTCAACGGGTTGGACCTACAGGTACAACAGGGCGAAACGATGGTAGTGATCGGACGCAGCGGCTGTGGCAAGACCATCCTTTTGAAGCTCATCATTGGACTGCTTAAGCCCGATAATGGATTAATACTTATCAACAGAGTAGATATAGTGAAGGCTAAGTACAAGAAACTTCGAGAGATGCGAAAAACAATGGCTATGGTTTTTCAAGGGGCAGCCCTGTTCGACTCCCTTACTGTGGAGCAAAATGTGGGATTGGCCCTGCGGAGGTATTCGGGTCTGCCTGAGGATAAGGTGACAGAGAGGATCCGCAACTGTTTGGCTATGGTTGAACTAGAGGAAACTGAACAATTGATGCCAGCGGAACTTTCCGGAGGCATGAAGAAGAGAACGGCTATTGCCCGGGCTATAGCTATGGGGCCAGAAATTGTTCTCTACGACGAACCCACCGTCGGCCTTGACCCCATAACTGCCCAGAACATCGTTGCCTTAATAGTTGATCTTCAGAAGAGGATCTCTGCCACCTCGATTGTGGTTACTCATGACCTTTCTGTTGCGTACCAGATCGGACACAAAATAGCCATGCTTCACGACGGCAAAATCCGATTTGTGGGCAATCCGGAGCAGATTAAAACCACCAAAGACGAAATTATTAAACACTTTGTAAGTGGAGGTACTCTCTGATGCTAAAATGGGGAACTGAGGCCAAAATAGGATTAATGATATTCGTTTCCGTCGTTCTTCTGGTGGTGGGAATTATGGCTTTGGGTAATTACCGTTTCCTCCGCCGGGGGTACACCCTGACAGTAATGCTCAATAACGTCCGAGGATTACGCAAGGGTGACCCCGTCACTTTGCTGGGGATGGAAATTGGCAAGGCACAAGAGATAAGTCTTAGAGACAACCAGGTAGCAGTGACGGTCAGGATTGAGCATAAGTTCAAATTCCCTGTGGACTCAAGTGCCAAATTACAAACTGCCAGTGTGATGGGAGGAAAATGTATCGAGTTTCGACCGGGAACAAGCAAAGAGTATTTAAAAGGGGGCGATACCATTATCGGGGAATATGAGCCTGAGGTGGCCGAGCTGGCGACCGCGGCACAAGCAGTGAGTCAACAGTTGCAATCGGTGCTCGGACAGTTGAATTCTGTCCTGAACAAACTCAATCCGGAGGAGATTAACGAAAGTTTTACCAGCATAAAACAGGCCGGGCAACAATTGCAGAAAACAGCCCTGACCAGCGGTCGCCAATTGGAGAGCGCCCTCAGAAGCTTTGAGACCCTGGCAGAAAACCTGAACGATCTGGCCAATTCTCCAAAGGTAGATAGCTCCCTTACCGCTCTGGCGCAAAGCTCACAGGATCTGAAGCAGATCACCGCCAGATTGCAGCGCTCCTCGGCCTCTCTAAAGCTAATACTAGGAAAAGTGGAGAGAGGAGAAGGAACACTGGGAAAATTAGCGAAAGACGACAGCCTTTACTATAACATCCAGAACCTCACGGAAGAGCTGCGAACGCTGATTCAGGATTTCCAAAAACATCCCCGCAAGTATATTCGTCTTAAGTTGTTCTAATTTGGACCAGGCTACCTTCGGGGGGTTTTTTTTATCCTTTGGGTGAAATGATGAAAAGCGAGAATTTTTTCTACCTATTTGCCTTTTCGATGGAAGTCTGCATCGTCATCGCTTTCTTTGCCCTGCCCCTTTTTGCCATAAAACTGGGGGCGTCTATTTTTCAACTGGGGCTGATGGGATCAACCTCTGCTCTCTGCTACATCCTTGGCAGTATTTACTTGGGACACTTATCAGACATCTTGGGCAGGAAGAGAATAATCTTCTTAGGGTGTTTGTCTTTCGGGATACTCATTGGAATTATCAGCTTCGCAGACTCTGTCGGAAAGGTTATTTTGCTATATATGCTGAGTGGCGGACTGAGTATGGCACTATTCTGGCCCCCATTTGAGGCCTGGATCGCGGATAGCAAAATGGGTTCGTCTCTACCAAAGGCTCTGGGAAAATTTAACATAGCCTGGAGCGTGGGTGCCTTCCTCGGTCCTTTGGCAGGAGGATTTCTGTTCAAGGTCGACTATCGTCTGCCCCTTTATGCGACTGTTTTCCTCTCCTTCTGTATTGCCGGGGCATTGCTTTGTTTCTCTCCGGAGAAAAAGGTCGGACTTGAAGAGAAACGGACAATCGTTCGGAACTCCAACCAGAAAGACAGTAGAGGGACTTTTCTTTCCATTGCCTGGATAGCAAATTTCGCCAGTTTCTTCGTCCTGGGAGTAGTACGATATCTGTTTCCTAAACTTGCCGTCCATCTCGGGATGGATAGCCGAACCCTGGGGCTGCTTATGGCCGTCCCGGCTTTCTCTCAAGGATGGGGTTTCTTCCTTTTGGCCAAAAATACCCGTTGGCAATATCGACTTAAGCCTGTAATGGCAACTCAAGGGCTAACTGTTCTGGCAATGCTGCTAATATTTTTCTCTGATTCTCCCATATTCTTCGGCGCTGCTTTTCTCATCCTGGGCGCTAATTTAGCCACCAGCTACACCCTCAGTATCTTCTACAGTCTGCACCAAGAGGTGAAAAAAGGGCGGATGAGTGGTTTTCACGAGGCCATCTTAGGTATGGGATTTTTAGCCGGTCCGATGTCAGGAGGCCTTGTTGCCAGATATTTCGGGCTGCGGGCACCTTATCTACTTTGCGGAGCCGCAATTTTGGCAGCTATCGCTCTGGAATTTTTTATCCTGCAGCATAAGCTCTGTCGAGATAAGTAACTGACTGCCGCGGTTACGCTCGCCTAAAACTCTTCCGATAAAACTAATAATTATGAACGGTGGACTACCATTGAAAAACAACCTCCTATTCTTGGAAATTTCCGAGTATTCCTGCTTCCAGTCTTAGAGAAGCACCTTTAGGGAAAACATACAGGAAAAGAAAAATGAGCAGAAATTTGAGCCAATATGCGACAATATTTGCCAGATGGGGTGGGCCGTCGCAAGAAGTGAAAGTTGCCCTTCTGGGAGCATCCGGTTCAGTGGGGTGGAAAAGTTTGGCCGCAGTCTCAGGGATGCCTAATGCAAAAATAGTAGCGGTAGTAGGCCGAAATAGAGAACGATTAGAGAAAACCCTAAAGGAAGATACCCTGCCCGGATTTGATAAGAGCAAGGTACAAATATATGCCGGGGAAAGGGGATTTGAAACCATGCTCCGGAATGAGGAGATTCAGGTAATTATCTCTGCCACTCCCAGCAAGGTGCATACAGAACAAGGGGTGGCTATTGCAGAAGCAGGCAAAAATCTCCTGATAGAAAAACCACTAGCTTTATCTATTCCAGAGTGCAATATTTTGATCGATGCTTTCCGACGAGCTGATAAACAGTTAGGAGTTATTTTCCAGTTAAGATATAACCCAGAGATAAGAGCATTAAAAAGATTAATCCAAGAGGGAAACTTCGGCGAGATAGGGATGGGACACATTTTGGTACAGAAAGGGCGGGATGAGAGGTACTGGACTAAAAAAGAATGGTTTGGAGTACAGGCAGAAGGGGGAGATGCCGTCTCGAATCAGTCCATTCACCAGCTCGACAACATGCTCTATTTGGTGTGCTTTGAACAGATCGACAGCGTATTTGCTCTTTGCCAGATACTGGATCGGAACCGTCCGGTTGCAGATCCCTCCTGGAGGTCCAAGGATGCAACAGACTCTGCGGCAGCTTTATTCAAACTGAATAACGGTGGCTGGATCACTGCTCATATGTCCACAGCCGAAAATAAACACGCTGAACACAGGAACAATATTCAATCTATCTCTTTGACCAGCACCGGCTCAAATAACTATATCAAGCTGGGAGGAGAAAAAACAGACCAATTTGAGGTTATAAACTTAGAACGAATCTGGTATAAAGCCTATTATGATGAAGACGGAGAGGTGAGATTTCTCCCCGAAAAAGAAACCCCTCCTGCAACTTGGCGGAAAAAAGGCTTACCGGATCCTTATCTTCTGTTTTCTCACTACCGAGAGATTGCAGAGTTCTTGGATTGCGTAGCCCGGGACAGGAGGTTCCCCTTGGATGGAATAGAGGCTAAGAAATCTCTCTCTCTGGTTATTGCTATCTATGAATCAGCAGTAAATCAGCAAGAAATTAAATTAGCCGATGTTTTTGAAAACAAGGTAGGACGGTCTGTACAAGATTATTTACTGTAATCCTCGGACCTGCAGTTTCTTATCACCGACAACTTGGCTTCCGTTGCCAGCAATACTGAGAGCATAATAGGGTAAAGATAGCCCTGAGATTTATCTGAATTCTGGGGCCAGGTTTTCAAACTTGGCATACTTATCAATCCATGCCAGGTGAACCACGCCAGTAGGGCCGTTCCGTTGTTTCCCTATTATTATTTCAGCCATCCCTTTGGTGGAATTACCGTCTTCGTCTTCGGTTATCCCGTAGTGTGCGGCGCGGTAAACAAAGAGAACCACATCGGCGTCCTGCTCGATGGCTCCTGATTCTCGTAGATCAGCCAATTGGGGCCGACGGCTACCACCACGCATCTCCACCGCCCTGGAAAGCTGGGAGAGAGCTACTACCGGTATGTTCAGCTCTTTAGCCAATGCCTTTAGCGACCTGGATATTATGGAGATCTCCTGCTGGCGGTTCTCTGCCCGGGTGGGTCCAGTCATCAATTGCATATAGTC
>DAOVPH010000221.1 GCA_030629295.1 Candidatus Latescibacterota bacterium
CCTTGCCACCCAGTTTGGTGAAGAAGTCCAGGTTCTGCATAGCGGTGAAGTTGCCGTAGAGCTGCACCACCTCGCCCAGATAGGCCACGTACTTCTTGGCCTCCAGGGGGTTCCTTACCGCATCGATGCCGTTGATGAAGGCCGTGCCCGAGGTGGGCTCGATGAAGTTTAGGAACAGGTTTATGGTAGTAGTCTTTCCCGCACCGTTGGCGCCCAGCATACAGAATATCTCGCCGGGCTTCACCTCTAAGGTGAGATGGTCTAAACCCATAACATCGTCCTCATAGACCTTGGTAAGTTGATCTGCAGAGATCATGGATAACACCTCCTTTGAAGGTACTTGGATTAAAGAAAAAGTTAAAGCGGCCTTGTATGATGTGCCTGTATTTGCCAACTAATTAACGACTTCACCGCACATCATACCTCAGAAAACTCATGAACGCTCCCATAAAGAAGATGACATTGAAGATAAGCAGGGCCGATAGATAGATGTAGCTTACCCTTAGCCTGCCGGATACTCTCTCCTCAACGAAGTTGAACCGCGGCCGGTCGCTGACATCAATGAGCGTCTCGAAGGTCATCTGGGGGTTCTCCTTCTTCAGGGTATTCCATTTTGAGAGGACATAGGAACCAAATATATGCTGAAATTGCTTTTTCCGCCCCATAAAATACACTTCATAAGCGTACATTCCCGTCCCGGAAAGCTCCGTGCCCCAATAGATATAACTCGAATAGGGCGATATCATAGATATCACTATGGAGAGCTTAATCTGCCGGATCCTTTTGCGCAGAAAAGAATTAAACAGTTCGTTCTTTCGGCTGTTGAACTTTGCCTCTATCTCCGGAATCAGCGGCAACAGCTTCTCCAGGGCTTTCGCCTGTGATCCGGTTTCTCGATAAAGTCTTCGAGCGGTCTCGGACTTAGCTTGACCCATCTCCTGGGCAATCTTATTCAGCTTGTTTTCCACAACCGAAGCCGGAGGCAAAGGCGAGCCCCACGCTGCCAAATAAGGAGCCAGGTTAGGGACAATAAGCGTTAACACCGCCCATACCAACAGGCCAGCAACAAGGGAGATAGAAGACCTTTCCGTCCGTGATGACATCAGCATTCCCAGGGCGAAAAAGCAAGCAACATAGAGCAGAGAGCCCAGAAATATCAATCCAATAGCTGCCCAGTCATTGCCAGACCATCCCGGACCAAGACCAGCTACGGTGATGAGGAGTCCAAGGATAAAGGATACGGTGAAGGGCAGCAGCAGACTCAGCAGTCCCCCCAGCCATTTTCCCAGCAGGAGTTTGGCTCTGGGCACAGATGTTGAGATCGCCAGCCTCAGCGTTCCTCTTTCCTTTTCGCCGCACACAGCGTCATAAGCAAAGAGGATGGCCAGAAGGCTCATTATGACGCTGACGATGAACAGAAAATCCATAGGCGGGAAAAAAATCTGGGCAGGATTATTGTCAAAAGACTCCACCAGAGCATCTTCCGGGATGCCTCGAAACAGGGCCCCGAGTTTGGCTGGTGGTTTTATCGGGTGGTTGACCATCTGTAGCCTATTAAGATGAGCAAAGTCGGTCAGGAGTTTATCCTGCATCTGAACCCTGGTATAGTAGTCATCGAGCTGACGCTTGTAGTCCTCATTAAGGACATAGGCACTGAAGGCCGACAGGATAAGCACCAGCACAAAGGCTACCGCAAAGCGGAAGCTGAGAAGATTGTCTAAGAACTCTCTTTTTGCTATCATCCAGACCATTGTTTTACCTCCTATCTGACATCATATTTGAGAAATGACAAATATGAGCCAAGGAAAAAGAGCAGGCCAAATATCAGCATTAGCCCCAAATCTAAGAGAACACCACTGCCCAATGTCTCTACCAGGCTTGAGTTTTCGTATCGAAAGGGGGTTTCCTCCTTTACCTTAAAATCCTCGTCGAGAACCAGCGAATCTCTGTACCTGGTAACCGCCTGTTTAAACCTCTTTTCGTCCTGGTAACTTGCCCAGGCCAAGCCAGAGGTGGTGAAAAGATAGGAAGAGGCAGGGGAGGTGCGGCAGATACTCTGGCTGAGTGTCACAAACCTGTTGAGCTGGTTGCGATAGCCTTCCTCAAGTTTTCCCTGCTGCTCTTTGATTAAATCTGGCCATTTCTTAGTCGAGTGTGCTGGAATGGCCAAAAACTTGTTCAAGACCCCTCGTTCTCTGGCATTGACCATCTCTACCCACAGCTCTGTCTTCCTCTGCTCCAACTGTTGCACTGAGGGCAGAGCAACGGCCTTGCGAGCCAGAAGTATTCCCAGGTTAGGAATGGCAAAGACGAGAATAGCCCAGAGAAAGAGCAGGCTCACAATGCTGGTTCGCGGCAGCGCCACTCTGGCAGAGACAAGCAATCCCAGCGAGAAGAAAATGGATATATAAATCACCGAACTCAAGACAATGAGGCCGATTCTACTCCACTGGGTCTGGGAAAAGGCAATCTTCCCCACCACACTGATAACCACCAGCCCAAACAGAGTAGCAATAAGAAAAGGAAGGATCAGACTGGCAAAACCCCCGATCCACTTGCCCAGGAGAATGTGGCTTCGGGGAACACTGTTGGAG
>DAOVPH010000078.1 GCA_030629295.1 Candidatus Latescibacterota bacterium
CCCCACCGATAGCCCAGAGGTGTTGAAAGTACCCTGAACCTCTTCGGTAGCCTCATCGAACGTGCCGTCCACAGCATACAGGGATGTACCAAGGCCCTGGCCTGGGTCTGTATCTATGAAATACTCGGCTCCGGCTATGTACTTAGGCGTAATCGGGCTTTTGACAGTGAAGCTCTGCCCCCTTGCAGCCCCCCAATTGCCCTCAGAGTCCCTCATACGGACATAGACCGTATGCGTCCCCACCGATAGCCCAGAGGTGTTGAAAGTACCCTGAACCTCTTCGGTAGCCTCATCGAACGTGCCATCCACAGCATACAGGGATGTACCAAGGCCCTGGCCTGGGTCTGTATCTATGAAGTACTCAGCAGCAGTGATTGTTGTTGCTTGAGGGCTACTTGCAAAGGCTAACGCTCCCGAAAGCCACAACATTACCACAATAAATGAGTATTTTCTTCGGTACATTCTCTTCTCCGTCTTCGGGGGAATCATGCTTTCTGGAATTCTCGAAAGGGAGGCTCATACACGTCCCATCGCGGCAATCTCTGCCATAGATCCTCTTGCCGGTCATCGGTGCTCTTCACCAATCCATACAGATCCGCTCCAATACGGATGGCTGCGCAACGGATAGGATAATCTCGTTTGCTCAAATTTATTTCTTCCAACACCTGAGGGTTGCTCTTTAAATAGCGGGCTGTCTTTACTAAGCATAATCCCTTTGTTCTCCATAATCCAAGCTTTGATAAACATAAAGATCATCAGAAAGATGCCGCATAACCCGATGTGAATCACCTCGCCCACAGGGCAGGGCACCGACACCAACACCCTGAAAAGGGAGGCACGCATCCCCATGCACAGCACGGGGTATTTTGGCAGAATCGCATAAAGCTAATCTTGCCTGAAATGATAGATCAGATGGATATCCGCTTCGTTTATCTTGTCTATCATACCCCACAGATCCGTGCCTAACATCTCGGCTGCTTTTTGTAAGCTCACTTCCCTATTGCGATAGAGGTCAGGAACATAGATTTCCTTAACTTACTTTAGGCCTTGCTCCAGCGCACGCTTCAATAGATTCTCTATCTGTATACCCTGCTGTGATGAGACATCTTCTGCTTCTCTGAGAAGCTTCTCTGGTAATTCTATTAGTGTGTTAGCCATAGCTTATCCCCCTGTCTACTCTGTTGTCCCGGTCGCCCTGATAGTGATCGTCTCACCCTTCTTCACCTCACTGGGTGTTACCGTTAAGTCTATCACCGTCGGTCCTGCAAGGCCTACACAGCCGAACACTGCACACAGGTCGGCATCTGTCCAGGCATCACCAGCGCGGCCAAGAAGACCCATGTTGCTCTCACGGCCTTCTCCATCGTTGTCATCCCACATCCAGGTGAAGCCCAACTTGTCGCCGTCAGAGAATATGTGCGGCGTGCTCGCCTCTTTTGTGGGCATCAGCTCATCCCAGACGGAAACCTTCACCTCATAGGCATAGGTGACATCGTGGATCCCATCAGGTAACTTGACAGCGGCTACCAACTCCGGAGGACCACCAGCCCACTGCAGCTCGTCCTCACACCACAGTGAGGAGATGGAGTAACCGTCGAGGCCGCGGACGGGGTTCTCCGGCTCGACGATGCACCAGACGCCGTACTGCTGGGCCGTCCTGCCGTGGGACTCTTCGGTGCGGTAGTTGCCCCCACTGAGGTCGGCGTCTATGAGGAACTCATGGCAGTCGTCGCACCACATATTCCCGTTCCTGGTCTGGGATATGTGGAATACGTCATCGCTAATTTGGCAGTACATATAGAGCCAGTTCGGGGGCGCCCAGGCCATATACTCAAGGATGTCCCAATCATCTAACGCAGGCTGTTCTAACCCGCCACTGTCATCGGTCTTATCCTGTGTAATGGCATAGGCCTCAGGAAACCAGGCCCAATCGCCGCTCTCGGCGTCAATGACGATCTCTACTCCGGTTGGAACCTGCGGTATCCAGAATTCGA
Source organism: Candidatus Latescibacterota bacterium (assembly GCA_030629295.1). GTDB lineage: Bacteria > Latescibacterota > MVCY01 > MVCY01 > MVCY01 > MVCY01. Next base: position 1,995 of record DAOVPH010000078.1, read on the forward strand.
TCTCCTGGGCAGAGGCAATCCCAGCAAAGAGAAAGACAACCGCAGGCACTGCAAGAAGAACCATAAACTTTTTCATCTTCTATCACTCCTTTCCCGGCACCTTATGTGCCTAGTGAAGTTACTCTGTTCAATGGATTAGGGAGATTGTGGAAGCATCGATGGCTTATTAGGTAATGACATCAAGGGTGAAGGTTTCTTCATAGCCTGCAGCCAGCCAGTCGTCATTGAGCCCATCGATGGTGATTTTGGCGGGGTCGACCTGCTGAACATATATGGTGGTACCTATATGCGAGAGACTTACCCCAGCAAAGCTAACCACCAGAACCACTGCTCCTAAAGAAGTTAACAGTTTTCTCATTTTAAACACTCCCTTCTGTTAAATCAGGGTTACCATTTCAGATTCTGTCAAAAAATATGGTCTTGACAATCTTCACTCTGAATTCGGCTTTCTCAACAGAATAACCGATTGCCAATTGCCAGAGAATATCCTCCAGGTTTTACATCACCTCCTTGACATTTATAGGATGTCTGATACAAATACCAGCTTTTGCTGGTATGATAACACTATCAAGGGAAATTCATAACCTTTTGGCTAATATAATTATCTCCGTCCCTTAAGTCAAGAGAAATCTGCAATACTAACCTCCGACTACTCCCTCGTTCCCTGTTAATATTCTTCATCAATCCATATGGATCGGCTCCAATGTGGATGCTGAACAACGAACGGGACAATCTCACCGTTGCTCAAGAAAAACATAACCAGCGTCGGTACTGCCAATATAACATCAGACTACTGCACCTCAAAAGGTGAATTCCGTTTCCAACAACGCACACCCTGGGATTAATGGCTGGACTATGTCGAAAGTCACCTTAGACTCCATTGGCGACTACAATGATTTTGACGGGGTAGTTATTGCCACTTTTTTAGCTGCCTGCTATTCATTTAAGCTCGAATTTTAGCCTATGGTTGTTAAGCCATGGGACTCTTGGATCGATATCCTTGTTTTAGAGTTTTGAACTGAGATCGTAATACAATGGTTCAAGTATTTCCCGCTGGGGGTGAGCAAGTGTAGTTATCGTAATTTGGTCATTAATGATCCCCATCTCCTCCGACACCAACTCATACTCCACCAACTCTGATTTAATCAGCGATGAAAACTCCTGAAACTTCCTCTTGACTCGGGTGAAATATCTACGGATCACAGAGATATATCCTCAACAGCATTTAGTTTCTTTCGGAGTGCGACTGTAGGGGCGCTACGAAACCTTAGTTTTCGCACTCCAAACTGATCGCCCAAATTTTTCAGGCAAATCTAAGAAGGGCTTTGCAGAAGAAATTTTCGAGACGAACTACCTCACTCTCGAGAGATAAATCTTCCCCTCCACTCGCTTATCCTGCTGGGGATTTTGTAGAAAGCCCAATTCAGCAGCTTTATCCGCAACTTTATCGTAGGCATAGTTGTAAGCCTCATCAATGTCAACCCACCCATCCTGGTTCCCGCCGTTTTCCCTTCTATCGGCCTCTCCTTTTAGCCCCTCTAAAAGGAAATAGGTGAAAAGCCCATGGCCGTAGTCAGCAAGTTCTATACTATTCTCGTTCCCCTTGCTGGCGGTCACCATAACCCTTCCTGAACCCGAGAAGCTGTTGATCAGATAATAGCTGTCCAGGTCTTCTATTTTCTCCTAACGAAGATAAATTCTCCGCCTTCGTCCCCCGTATTTTTCAAATGCTTACATATCGGGGTCTGGTCGGAATTGTTGGCAACAGGAATCTTGATTTCCTCAAAGATTGAATTAGCTGTTACATACTTTTGGGTATTTTCCCTCAAGGCCTTTAAAAAGTAGTAAGCAAAAATGCTGTGGTTGTCAAATCCCACATCGGTAACAGGTTCTCTTCCCCCCGAGGTAAGAACTTGACGGGATTTACGCTTATTAACCTCTTGAAAATAGCGCTCGTGGGTTGGAGGAATTCCTCTTCCTCTTTCAGCAAAAAGTGTCCCACTGTAGCAAGCATCCACAACTACAAAGATATGTTGAACCGGAATGGCCGCAATGTAATTCTGTAGAACTGCATTCTCCAAATAGCTGGAGACCTCGTATCCGGCTTCAGTCGGGATCCAGTAGCCCATCCTTAAAGTCTCATCGTATTCTCCGTGTCCGGCATAGTAAACGAATAGGTTATCCGAGGGTCCTAGTTTCCTTGCGAAGGAGGTCAAGCTGTCAATAATAGTTTGGCGAGTCGCCTGTTCGTTGTATAGCTCAACAATGTTGATCTCTCTGAAACCATACTTGGAAATCAACAGTTCGCGTACTACTCTGACATCGCGAACCGCGGTGGTCAATTTTGGCCAGTGCTGGTACTCATTGACGCCGATCAGGAACGCCCAATTTTCCCTCAGGTGGAGTTCACGTTCTTCCTTCTCCACAGTAACCATGGCGCTGGATTTGCCCTGTTTTGTATTGAATGTTATGACCTCAATGCGATTACTCTGCCTATCAAGCTTAACCGATTTTGAAAACGCAAAGAATTTCTTTCCAAGAACTCTCTTAGACCAATATTTCTCATCATTGACAAAAATCTGGAGCCATTCTATCCCCTCGTCATCGTCGGCATAGCCTTTAACATCTACATATTCGCCGTAGCTCACATCCCCGTCTTTAGGATGGTCGATGCAAATGTTCGGAGTAGACACTAGACCTAATACCACGTTTATGGACTCTTCAGAGGATAGGCCTTCTATATCCTGAGCGACAAGTCTGATGACATTGGGTCCGTCCTTGAGTTGGACTGGCTGTGAGAATTTCTCCTTTCGTATCACAAGAACCCCCCGCTGTCGGTTGTTAACAATAATTTGGACAGAGTGTATTTTCTTCTGACTCTTGACGAATCCTTCGACCTTAACTCGCTCTTGGTAGACCGTATCTCCGTCCGCCGGAGCTGTGACATAGATCCGCGGTCGTTCGAAAGGGGATAGAATCGACATTGAAACCTGTTGAGCATTTCCCATATTCTCCGAAGGAGCGACAGCATAGTCAAGTTCCCACGTCTCACAACCAAATCCGATTCCCAGAGTCAATCCTGTTAGATCTCCAAATCTCTTACCTCCAAATTCGTAGTTATATCCCCCTCTGATACGCAAAGCTTTCAAGGCCAACTCAGCGCCGAAATGTAATCTCCTTTCGGTGCACCCGAATAGAAGCTGCTCAATATCGGCCGCCACAGTAACGGTTTTTTCCAAAAAGAACAGGGCTGCTCCAGCTCTTATTGTGGTCGGCAGGTGGAAGCTCTCTTCCCGGAACTTTAGCCCCTGGCTGAGATTCTGAACAGCAGCGCCGAGGCTGAGGTTCTTATACCCGTATCCCATTCCCGCATCAAAAGCGAAGGTAGAGGCTTTGTCTTCATGCAGCTTCTCCTGGATGAATTTGCCTGCCAATCCCAGAGACAGGTTTCCGGGCAGATTCAGGCCATATCCTGCATACACGGCCAGGTCCGAGGCCTCTGTGGTTCTCTCAGGCTGGTCAGTGGGACCGCTCCTGACCTCGATGTCTCTAACTCTCAGGTAGTTGGCACCCAATCCGAATCCTCCTTTGGAGCCTATCTTCCCGGAGAAAACTACCAGACCCTGGCTGCTGTCGAATCGGTACCTATTGTATGAGAAGAGTAAACTTCTGCCCCTACCCTGCCCTAACCCGGCGGGGTTCCAGAACAGGGCCAGTCCACCCCTGGGATCGGCCACCTGGGCACCTCCCATAGCCTGAGGCCGCGAGCCCACACCGATCTTCAGAAACGAAACCGCTGTGGTTTTAGTACCCTCGTCGGCATTTATCCCTACAGTGGGAAGCAGAGCCAGGCTAAGGACTATTACCCCAAACAATCCCTTGTACGCAATTCTTGGCATTAGTTTTCCCCTCTACGTCAAGAGTGTCTGCGTAGACGAAATCTGGGCAGCATATCTCAGGACAGCGCAGTGTAGTTACTTGCCACCCAGTTCCCTGCTCATTTATCGGATAACCATCGCCTTTTTGATCACCGGGCCGATCACCTCACCATTTTCATACTCAGCTTTGAAGATATAGTTGTAGACGCCAGGCGCTGCGCCTGAAAGATCCCACTTCACCTCGCCATAGCCGCGACCGATGGTTGTCGCCAGTATTTCCTCCACAAAATCCCCGTTGAGATCGAATATCTGTATGGACACTTTTGCCGGATAGTTGAGGTAGTATCTGAAGGTTGTCTGGTTGCCCTTGGCGGGATTGGGATAGTTATAAACGATTTCTGGCTTGCTCGATTCAGTGGTAAAGCAAAGGGCGAAATCTTCCTCTAACGGATTACCAGCTTTGTCCTTGACACCGGTGGTTATGACCACTGTCACCTCTTCGTCGAACTCCAAATTCCCTGCTGGGTCGAAGGACATGCTTCTGCCGTCCGGATAGGTGATCTCCCCTTCTATCTTTCCGCTTTTTGTGCCGGTGACAGTTATCGTCGCTTCATTCAAGCTCGCTCTGTCCATATTCTCGCTGAAGGTTATGGTGATGGTGACGTCCACCGGGACAGCAGCGTCGCCGTCTGTGGGGAAAGTGGACTCCACTGTGGGGGAAATGGTGTCTACAACCTTCACCAAGGCCGAGTCGCTTATTGTCCCAACGCTTGCCACGACATAGCCGGTCGTGTCGATTTCTCCTGCAGTGAAAAGTCCATTCGGATCTATCTTCCCAAGCTCCCTTGGGCTGATGCTCCAGGTGGGTGTAATGGCTACTTCATTTCCAACCGCGTCGTATCCTGCCGCTGCATACTGAATCGTCTCACCTGAAGCAACAGTTGTATCTGAGGGGGTCACCTCCATCGAGGCCAGAGGGCCGATTATTGTAAAACTCCATCGCTCTGACCAATCGCTGAGGTTGCCGGCGTTATCCTCCGTCCTGACTTTCCAGTAATAAGTCCCCAGTGCTAAATCCGTGCTTGGGGTTGAGGTGGATACCGCTGTTGTATCTGTATATTCGGGGGAACTGAAATCGGGGTTGTTGTCGGCTACCAGTATGTAATTCGACACGCCGGAGCCGAGAGGCTCGGTTACATCTTCCCAATCAAAGGTGGGAGTGGCATCATCGGTGGTCGAACCCTTAGCAGGCGAAATAAGAGAAGGGGCTGCAGGTGCGGTCACATCATAGCGCAGGGCAACGGTGGCGGAGTTGGTATGGCTCTTATTTCCAGCACCATCCTGGAGCCAGACGTAGAGCACCTGTTCGCCTTCGGTGCTGGCTGTGACGGTGAAGGGCTTGTATGTGGTATATGTCCCATCTGTAGGACTCTTAGGACCCACACCCAGCTTATACCAGGCGCCGGCTATCTCGCTGGGATCTGCTGGGTTCCTCCAATCAATGGTGAAAGAAGGAACCTTTTGCCAGGGGCTTGGCTTGGAGCCGCCAGCGGTCAGCCCTATAGGGGCTGGAGGTGAAATAAGGTCTA
>DAOVPH010000215.1 GCA_030629295.1 Candidatus Latescibacterota bacterium
ATCCTCAACAGGGATGTCTCTGACGAGATGGGTACATTTAGCATAAACTGATTTTACCTCACCCATAATCCACAACAGAATGTCAATTCCATGAACCCCCTGGTTCATCAGGCATCCACCGCCGTCCAGTTCCCAAGTGCCACGCCACTGACCACTGTTGTAATACTTCTGTGAGCGGTAATATTTCAGATAGGCATCGCCCAAGACCATTTGTCCCAGTAGACCATCTTGAACAACCTCTCTCGTCTTTTTATAGGAACCATAGGTGCGTCTCTGGAATATGCATCCCAGCTTAACTTTATTCTTGTCGCAGCTCTCTATCAGCCCGTCTATTTTGGCGAGATTAATGTCTAAAGGTTTCTCGCAGAGTAAATGTTTACCTGCTTCAGCAGCGGCACAGCCCATATCGGCGTGCATGCCCGAGGGGGTACAGATGCAGACAACATCCACATCCCGGCAGACTAACAGCTCTCGAAAGTCCTTGTAGAAAGCAACCTCCCCCTGCTCGTGAGCAAATTTTCTTCCTTTTTGCTCATCAATGTCACAAACCGCCACCAGTTCTGCATCTTCACATTTTTCTATGCTCTTTGCATGGAAAGGGGCTATCACCCCACAGCCAATTATGCCAAACCCTAACTTACCGTCTCTCATCTTTCCACTCCTTGGTATGATTTGTTAACGACCTTTTTATGAGGCATCTCCACTCTGTGAAGGAGGTAAAAATACAGCAAATTTTTCTTTAGGTCAAGAAAAAACTTGACAACTGGTGAGCCATTTTGTATCTTTCAGACAATTTCCTTTCCTTTTGTTCTGCTGTTCAATTTCCTTCCAGTTGCTTCTCTTTAGTTTCTCAACGAATAAAGTAAGAGCAGCTCAATGTAAACCTGTAATTTAATCTACCAGGAATTTCCATTTATTGGATGCAGATAAACGCAGATTGTCAAGATTATAAATATTATTTTCTGCGGTTATCGGCGAAAATCTGCGTCCTGATTAATTTGAGGAGAAAGCCCTTATGGATATTGTCAAACTTAAGACAATGAACATAATTGAATTAGGTAAACTGGCCCAAGAACTTAAGATTCCTGAATATGGCAGTCTGAGAAAACAAGACCTTATATTCAAGATTCTGGAGGCACAAACGAAAGAAGGAGGTCCACTGTTTGGAGAAGGAGTTTTGGAGATACTGGACGATGGCTATGGGTTCCTTCGCTCCACTGCTTACAACTACCTTCCCAGTCCAGACGATATCTACATTTCCCACTCCCAGATCAAGAAATTCGACTTACGGACGGGAGATACCGTTTACGGACAAGTACGCCCTCCTAAGGAGAATGAGAGTTATTTCGCCCTCCTAAAGGTGGAGGCGGTGAATTTTGAAGATCCGGAACTGGCCAAACAGAGGATTCTTTTCGACAATCTCACCCCCCTACATCCCCATGAGAGGATAAAGCTGGAGGCAGCCCCAACGAAATTCTCCACCCGAATCATAGATCTTTTGGCACCTATCGGAAAAGGGCAACGGGGGCTTGTCGTTTCCCCTCCCTTTGCCGGCAAAACGATGTTGCTGCAGGAGACAGCCAACAGTATTACCAAGAATCACTCTGAGATAAAACTGATCGTTCTCTTAATTGACGAACGCCCGGAAGAGGTAACAGAGATGGAACGCTCGGTCAAGGCAGAGGTGATAAGTTCCACCTTTGACGAACCGCCAGAGAGACATGTACAGATCTCTAAGATGGTGTTGGAAAAGGCCAAGAGATTGGTGGAATACAAGCACGATGTGGTTATCCTGTTGGACAGCATTACCCGGCTGGCCCGGGCATACAACTCCATCATCCCCCACAGCGGAAGGGTTCTCTCCGGTGGGGTGGATGCCAATGCTCTCCAATGGCCCAAGCGATTCTTCGGCGCCGCCAGAAAGATCGAAGAAGGGGGAAGTCTCACTATTATCGCCACCGCCCTCATTGAGACCGGAAGCCGCATGGATGAAGTCATTTTTGAGGAGTTCAAGGGAACAGGAAATATGGAGATACAACTGGATAGAAATCTGAGTAACCGACGCATTTTCCCCGCCATAGATGTGAACCGCTCGGGGACAAGAAAAGAGGAACTGTTGCGTTCAGAAAAGGAGTTGCACAGAACCTGGCTGCTGAGAAAAGTGCTCAGCCAGATGCCGTCGGATGAGGCAATAGAATTCCTGCTAACTCGATTAAAAAGAACCAAAAGCAACGGAGAGTTCATCGAATCGATGGGCGAGAGCTCATGATGGCAGTTGGTGAGTGGTGAACTGGTGACTGGCGCCCATGCCGACAGGGCCGGCACCACGAAGCATGAAAACAGCCGAGTTTCTGCTCAAAGGCCCGTCCCCGGGCCGTCTGGGCCCACCCGAGGACGGGTGGGTGAGCATCTATTGCTGCTATTTTCGAAGTAAAGGATGTAAATATGGGTGTCAAGTTTGAAATATCAGAAAGAATTAAAGCCCTGCCTCCCTATCTTTTCGCCGCTGTGGACAGCAAAAAACGGGAGATTGTCCAAAAGGGTGTGGATGTTATTGACCTGGGTGTGGGTGACCCAGTAGAACCTACTCCAGCACACATCATCGACCGGTTATGTGAGGCCGCCTGCGACAGGGCCAATCACCGCTACCCCTCCTACAGCGGGATGATAGATTTCAAGCAAGCAATTGCCAGGTGGTACAGGAATAGAGCTGAAGTTGACCTGGATCCCAAAATCCAGGTGCTAAC
>DAOVPH010000020.1 GCA_030629295.1 Candidatus Latescibacterota bacterium
CTGTTCTTTGTAGTAGCCGCAGTTGGGACATACTCTATGAGGCAATTTAGGTTGGCTGCAATGAGGGCAACTCACTACATTCGGAGCCTCCAGTTTCCAATGGCTTCTCTTCTTATCTCTTCTGGATTTTGATACCTTTCTCTTGGGAAGTGCCAATTTTAAACTCCCTTCTAATAGATTGTTTTTTTAGTTAATCGAAGCTCAAGCTACGGAGTTCAGGAAACTTGGAGGAGAAAACCTTCCGGCGACAGCCACACTCTCCTTTATTCAGGTCCTGTCCGCATATCGGACACAAGCCTTTGCACTCTTCTGAACAAAGAGGTTTTATCGGAATAGCCAACAGAAGGGTTTCCCTCACTCGGTCGTGCAGATCGATAACCTCTTCCTTATATTCGAAGGTTATTAGATCTTCTTTGGAGAGCTCAATCTCGGGTTTTTCTCCTGTTACTGCCCTTGTACAAAATATCAACTCGAATTCCGACTGTAAGTCTGCCTGGAAGGATTCCAGGCAGCGGGCACATTTCATCCTCACCGTGGTGGAGACGGTGCCGGTGAGGAAAAGGGTTTCTGAATCTTTTACTATCTGCAATTGGGTGAAGATCGGGGTCAGGTAGATGATCTCTGTCTCTTCCAGGTTCAATTCAGAGGCAGAATTGTCGAAATTGAATTGATTAACCCCTTCAGAGAGCTCTTTCAAATATATTTTCATCTTTCCTTGCGCCGTTGATCAGAGAGATATTTGTCTATGGCTAAGGCTGCTTTTCTCCCTGCTCCCATAGCTGAGATTACTGTAGCAGAGCCGGTTACGATGTCTCCACCGGCAAATACCCCCTGTTTGCTTGTCTGTCCAGTTGCTTCGGAGGCGATAATGTAACCCCGCTGGTCTCTGTTCAGGTCTGGGGTGGTGGAGGGGATGATAGGGTTGACATCTGTGCCAATGGCTACTATTACAGTATCAACTTCGATGGTGTATTCTGAACGTAGCAGAGGTAGGGGGCGCCTTCTGCCCGATTTGTCTGGTTTACCAAGCTCCATTTGTACGCATTCTATCGCCTTCACCCAACCTTCCCCATCGCCGATGATCCTGACAGGAGTGCTTAAGAATATGAACTCAACGCCCTCTTCTTGGGCGTTTTCTATCTCTTCAGCCCGGGCAGGCATCTCTGTCCTTGAGCGTCGGTAGATATTAAATACCTTCTCAGCGCCTAACCTCAAGGCAGTTCTGGCTGAGTCCATCGCCACGTTGCCCCCTCCGATAACTGCCACCCTGCGTCCAGATTTGATTGGGGTGTCATATTCTGGGAAAAGATAGGCCTTCATCAAATTAGTGCGGGTCAGATATTCGTTAGCAGAGTAGACGCCGTTGAGGTTTTCCCCCGGAATATGCATAAAGCGAGGCAATCCGGACCCGCTTCCTATGAATACAGCATTGAACCCGTCCTGGAGGAGTTCATCAACAGTGTTCACCTTCCCGATTACCATATTGGTTTTCATCTGAATGCCCAGCCTGGTGATAGAATCGATCTCTTGCTGAACAATTGCCTTGGGGAGGCGAAACTCCGGAATACCGTAGACTAAGACCCCGCCAGGTTTGTGAAATCCCTCAAATATAGTGACCTTGTACCCTATTTTCGCCAAGTCCCAAGCCGTTGTTAATCCCGCTGGCCCAGAACCCACTACCGCCACCCTCTGGCCATTGGACTCGGCAACCTTATCTACTTTAATCGTTCCCTTCTTTAAGACGTAATCGGCGACAAATCGCTCCAATCGTCCGATTGCCACCGGCTCTTTCCGTTTCCCCAGCACGCATAACTTCTCACATTGGCTCTCTTGGGGACATACCCGGCCGCAAATAGCGGGCAAGCCATTAGTCTCTCTAACCTTGTAAAACGCCCTTTCAAAATCTCCCTCTGTGATGAGTTCTATAAATCCAGGAATATCTACATTCACTGGGCAGCCAGAGATACAGAAGGGCTCCTTACATTGGAGACAGCGGTTTGCTTCTTTGATCGCCTGGTGGGTAGAATAGCCTAAGGCCACCTCATCGAAATTCTTAACCCTCAGCTTGGTATCCTGTTTGGACATCGGTTCCCTGGCTGCAGGTATGCCACTGTCTTTAGTCAAAACCACTCCTTAAAACTAAAATAAACCGTAAGTTAAACCAGCCAGACCGTTTTACTGTTTCAGGTAAAAATATACAAATTTGGAAAATTGTCAAGTCCAAAAGGTAACCGCTGATTCTATTTTGTGTGGAAATAAAAACTAAAGGCTATAGGTTCTTTCCTCCAATTCAACGGTGTCAGGAAACTCAAGGTCTATTTATCTGAATTCTCTTTTTCCAGGGCTATCTTCTCTTCTTGCAGATACATCCGTTGTCTTCGCAGCAATTCCTCAAAGTTCACCTGATGGCCATCGAAATCAGGGCCGTCAATACAGGCAAATTTGGTCTCTCCGGCCACGGTAACCCGGCAAGCGCCGCACATTCCAGTGCCATCCACCATAATAGGATTCAAGCTGACAATAGTCTGGATGTCTTGCTTCTCGGTAATGCGACAGACAGCACTCATCATAGCCACCGGACCAACAGCCACTACTCGGTCTATGGTCAATCCATCAGCTATCAATTTCTCTAAGGCGTCGGTGACGAATCCGTGCGTTCCATAGGAGCCATCATCGGTGGTCACCAGTAGCCGGTCGCTGATTTTCCTCATCTGCTCCTCCAGGATGAGCAGTTGTCTGTTTTTGGCGCCGATAATGGAAACCAATCTGTTGCCAGCGCCCTTCAATGCCTTAGCCACCGGGTAAACCATCGCAGTACCCACGCCGCCGCCGATACACACCACTGTCCCAAAATTCATCACCTCGCTGGGATTGCCCAGAGGACCAGCGATATCCGTAATCTCTTCTCCTTTTTCCAAGCTCCCCAGTTTCTTGGTGGAATTGCCCACCTCCTGTAAAATGATGCTCAATGTGCCCTTTTCTTCATCCTGTTCCACCACAGTGAGGGGAATGCGCTCGCCTTTCTCACCGCACCGCACGATAACAAATTGTCCAGGCTTAACCTTCTGAGCAATCTCCGGTGCACTCAATACTAACTGCTTAATTTCCGGGGTTAGTTCCCTTTTTTCTGATATGTAAGCCATCTTCCCTCCCAGAGGCTACAGGAAGTCAGTGTCTCTAATTATCTCTCAAATTTAGGAGTTATTAAAGAAGAACTCTATCTCTCTCTTGGCGTTAGCCAGTGAATCTGATGCGTGAACAGCATTCTGAGTCTTGCTGGTACCATAAATCTCTCTTAGCGTGCCTTCTGCAGCTTCACTGGGGTCGGTTGCCCCCACTGTTTTTCTCAAATAACTTACTGCATCTCCTCTCTCTAACAGTGCTACCACTATTTGTCCTGAATTCATAAATCGCACCAGGTCGGCGAAAAACGGTTTGCCCTTGTGCACTGCGTAGAATTCCTCTGCTTCTTGGGATGTAAGAGAGAGGGTTTTGGTCTGGCGAACTGTAAAGCCTTCCTGCTTAACCCTTTCTATGATCTCTTCTGCTCTGGCCACAGCATTGGGTTTAATAATCATTAAGGTCTGTTCCATTTGTCACTTCCTTAGTGCAACCAGCGAACAACGTCGTTGAAAGTTACATAAGCCATTAGCAAAACGATGATTGCCAGCCCAATCTTAGTCGTCGCCAGTCTCAACTTCCTGGGAATAGGTCTTCTGATAGCGCCTTCGACCAGTAGAAATAGAATCACCCCTCCGTCGACGATGGGGATAGGAATGAGATTAATCAGTCCTAAGTTGATGCTCAAAAAGGCAGCGAAGCCGAACAGGTTTTTCCATCCCCAGTGCGCGGTTTCACCAGCCATTTGAGCGATGAGGATGGGGCCACCCAAAAGACGAGGAGAGATCTGCCCCGAAATTAATCCCTGGATAACCTTAAGTATTAGATAGGTCCTCTCCCAGGTCTGCTGAGCCCCGTAGTAGATTGCCTGTATTGGCCCGATCCTTTTCGAAGCAAATTTTGGACTTATACCGATTACCCCGTATTCTATCACCTCATTTTGGACATCGGGTTGTCTCTTTACCTGGGTTATGATAGCAGCCTCGTGGTCTTCACCGTTGCGTCTCCATTCCACTGCTATGGTATCTCCAGGGTGTGAGTATATCTCCTCGACTGCATCCTCCCACTGGGTAACTTGCTTACCGTTTATGGCGGTAATTACATCTCCTTGACGAATACCTGCTCTCTGTGCTGGACTTCCTCTCTTTACGTTCCCCACTACAGGCTCAAGAAACGGTGATATGCCCAAAATCTTCTCCTCTGGCTGGAGGGTCACCTCAAGCGTCTTTACTTCGTCGTCTCTTCTCAATTGAAGGTGAAATGTCTTGCTTCTGTTTAAGACTATTGCCTTTTGAACTTGAGCCCAATTTTCCACCTTTTCACCCTCAATGGAAATTATCCAGTCACCAGGCTCTATTCCCATTGCTTCAGCAGTGGAGTCTTTTATGACTTCTCCTATCCGGGTGGTGTCATAGGCAGGGATTCCCCAACCGAGGGCCAAGACGGAGAATATAAGGAAGGCAAGCAAGAAATTCATCACCGGGCCGGCAGCGATAACCGCTATTCTAGTGGGAACAGGTTTTGAGGTAAATTCCCAGGGTTCCCCTTTGATCTCGGCTTCACCGAGGTCAGATTGCCCGGCTATTTTAACATAACCTCCCAGCGGCAGCCAGGAGATACAGTATTCGGTCTCCCCCACCTTTTTACCTATCATCTTAGGTGGAAATCCCAAAGAAAATTGCTCAACCCGGATCTTCGATCGTTTCGCCACCAAAAAATGGCCCAATTCGTGAACGAAAACTAACAGACCCAGGACAAAAACGGCAGCGACAATTGTAGTGAGCATTCTTTCGGTTCCTATTGGTAATTAGCAACAACCCTTTTAGCCCGATGCCGAGCCCAGGAGTCAACCTGCAAAATCTCATCTGTGCTGGCCCCAGGGGTCACCTTGTGGCTGTTCATAATTTCTTCCACTACTTCCGAAATTTGCGTAAAGCGAATCTGTTGAGACAAAAATGCCTCTACTGCTACCTCATTGGCAGCGTTTAGAACCGTTGGCATACTGCTACCTATTTCTGCTGCCCGATAAGAGAGTTTCAAACACGGGAATCTCTCTTGATCTGGCGGTTCAAAGGTCAACTCCATCCCCTGGGAGAAATCCAATCTCAATTCTTCTGTCTCCATTCTCTCCGGATAGGTGAGGGCGTATTGAATGGGCAGCCTCATATCCGCCACCCCCAGTTGGGCTAAGATAGAGCCGTCAATGAACTCGACCATTGAGTGCACAGTTGACTGGGGATGAACGACAACGTTGATCTGAGAGGGCGGTACCTTAAAAAACCAGTGAGCTTCGATTATCTCCAGGCCTTTGTTCATTAGAGTTGCCGAATCGATGGTGATCTTCTTCCCCATCTGCCAGGTAGGATGAAGCAGGGCATCAGAAGGAGTTACATCTTTTAACCTCTCCTGAGGCCACCTCAGAAATGGACCTCCAGATGCGGTCAAGATAAGCCTTTTTATCTGGCGAGCAGGGTTGTCGTTCAAACATTGCCAGATAGCGCTCATCTCACTGTCGATGGGAAGCAACTTCACTCCCCGCTTCTCTGCTGCCTTAGTGATGATCTCCCCTGCCATAACGAAAGATTCTTTGTTGGCCAAAGCCACATTTTTTTCTGCCTCGATGGCTTTCAAGGTTGGAAGCAGCCCCACTCCGCCTACCAGAGCATTGATGACCAGAGTGCTTTCCGGGTGTTCGACCACTCTGGTCAACCCTTCGTTGCCTCCCACTACCTCTATGTTTAAGGCCTTTAATTGTTGCTTAAGGACAGGCACCAAGGACTTATCAGCGATAGCCACCAGTTGAGGACGACAGCGTAATGCCTGCTGGCATAAAAGTTGTGCGTTTCTGCCCGCGCTCAGCGCCACAACCGAGAAACGCTGGGGGAATTTTTCCAGAATCTCCACACTGGCCTTGCCGATAGAGCCCGTGGAGCCTAAGATAGCGACTTTTTTAAAAACACTCACTGTAGTATTCCGGCTACTTTAAGATAAACATAGACCAGGGGGAGAGCGCAGAACACGCTGTCAAATCTATCTAAGACACCTCCGTGCCCAGGGATTATTTGGGATGAGTCCTTAACACCAGCATCTCTCTTCAGTAAAGATTCTATTAGATCTCCGAGTTGACTGCCAATCCCAATAATAAAGCTCAGAGCGAGACAGTTGGCCGTTGAGAGCATAGGCACAAAGGTTTGACTGCCAGCGAAAACAACTGCCAATGCCCCTACAATTCCACCTATAGCTCCTTCAACGGATTTTTTGGGGCTAATCCGAGTGAAAAGCCTATGTTTCCCGAATCCTCGGCCTACAAAGTAAGCGGCTGTGTCAGCGCCCCAGATGGAAAGCAAGACTAATATTGTCAGACTTCCCGAATCTGCCTGGGAAGGGGCAGTCCGGAGCAACAGTAGAAAACTGCTCAGCCAGCCTACATAAAAGATGCCCAACAGCGTCGAACCCGCATTTGCCAGAGCAGAACCTGAATCTCGGCGACAGAGTTCGAAAAGCAACACTAACAAAACCGCCCCTGCTGGGACAAACTCTGTATATTCGCCTCTAAAAAAGAAAAATTCCCAACTTATAGCTAAGGCCACCAGGGTCCCCAAAATCCGCTGTGGCCTCCATCCTTTTGCCTCTTGTAAGCGGAACCGCTCCTGAATTCCCCACACGATCACCAGGTCAACAAACACCAGAAGGCATAATCCACCTTGCCTGATCGCCACAAGTATCAGAGGGACAGCAAAAACGGCTACCAGAACTCTCTTGGCTAAGTTAGACAATAAAACTCTACTCCTTTATCTTGCCGAATCTTCTTTCCCGAGACTGATAGCCTTCGATGGCTTGGTAGAGATGTTTCCTTCTGAAATCCGGCCAGAGAATATCGGTCACCCATATTTCTGTATAGGCCATTTGCCAGAGGAGAAAGTTGCTTAACCTCATCTCTGCGCTGGTTCTTATGAGTAAGTCGGGATCAGGCAGGTCAGCAGTGAAAAGATGGGCTGAGATGGTTTTTTCACCGATCTTGTTTGCGCGGTACTCCCCATTTTCCACCTCTGATGCGATGCGGCGCACTGCCTCAACTATTTCTCCTCGGCTACCATAATTCAGTGCCAGGTTGAGGATCAAACCGGAGTTTCGGGAAGTAAGCTCGATTGTTTTCTGAAGTGCCCTCTGGCAGGAACGGGGCAGTTGCTCAATTTTGCCCATGGCTCTCACCCGCACATTATTTTCGACCAGCTCTTTGGTCTCTTTGTCTAATGTCTCATTAAGAAGATTCATCAGGGCAGATACCTCTTGTAGAGGGCGTTTCCAGTTTTCTGAAGAAAAAACATAAAGGGTGAGCACCTCAATTCCCAGTTCCCCGGCTGCCCTTACCACATCGCGCACGGAATCAACCCCGGCGTGGTGGCCCACAATCCTCTTCTTTCCCTGTTGTTTGGCCCATCGGCCATTGCCATCCATGATTATGGCTATGTGGCGGGGCAGATTTCCTCTCTGAATCAGCCGTTCCTGAATTTCTTTGTCTTGTTCGTGCATTCCAAACCTCTTTTCAAAACTTTCAACATACACATCTATTTCCACAAAGTCAAGCACAAAATAGGACAAGAGCAGGAACCCGCTATTTTCTTATGATTAGCTCCAAAATGGGACGTTGGTTGAAAAGTAACCCAAGACATCCACCAGGAATAAACCCAAAAACATCTGTATCTTAAAGTCTTTGCAGTAGGTTGTTTTCTCTGTTTGTTTAAATGTAACTGAAATCCCCATCGGTGTCAATAGAAATCTGCATTCTCTGGCAAGGTCTGCTATCGGCGTCAATACCTGTAGTCATCCTGTGGGAGGAAAGAGAAGTTCCAAAATGCAGTTTTAGGGTTGTTTTTCATACTCCGGGGGGTAATTACTTCTTGCCAGCAGATGCTGCTGCTATTATATTGAAGATAATTTTATGCTATTTACCCAGACTTCAACCAAAAACAAGGAGGTTTATACTCTGATGACACCCCGGGAAAGATTTCGAGAGGCGCTTTTGTTCGGTAGCCCGGACAAGATACCCTTCAGCCCTGGAGGACCACGGGAATCCACTTTAGCTGTCTGGCACCAGCAAGGACTGCTCCAGGGAAGAGACTACTACCAGGTGTTGTTGGAAATCTTAGGGATAGACCCTGGACCTACCCAGGCTAAGGTGAGCTTAGATGTCTCTTTCAAGATGATTCCGCAGTTTGAAGAGAAGGTTTTAGAACACAAAGACGGCCATTACATTGTCCGGGATTGGATGGGAGCTATCACTGAGATATCAGACGAGTATGACTACACTTATATCCGTTCGGCTAAGGATTTTGTCACCCGTAAATGGCACAAATTCCCAGTCGAAGATCGAAAGGACTGGGAAGAGATGAAAAAACGCTATCTGCCCGATACACCAGGGCGTTTTCCAGAAGATTTCAAGCAACGATGTGAAGCCTTACAGGAAAGAGAGTATGTTGTCAGTCTTGGTGTCAACGGGCCTTTCTGGCAGTTACGAGAGTGGTGTGGTTTCGAAAATCTCTGTATGTTAGTGATTGAGGATCCAGATTTTGTCCAGGAAATGATCGACCACTGGACTGATTTCGTTTCTCGGACTATGGCCCCTATTCTGGAGAATGTTGAACTCGATTATATATGCATCTCTGAGGATATGGCCTACAAAGAGCACAGTATGATCTCGCCCCGAATGGTGCGAAAATTCCTACTGCCCACTTACCAGCGCTGGGTTTCAGAACTCAAAGAAGGCGGCTGTCCTATTGTTTCGTTAGATTCGGACGGTTACATCGGGGAATTAATCCCCATCTGGATTGAGGCGGGGATAAATTGCTGTCTGCCTATGGAGGTAGCTGCAGGCAATGACATCGTCGAGTATCGCAGACTCTACGGCAAAAAGATGGCTTACCAGGGTGGAATTGACAAACGAGCTATTGCCAAGGGAGGAAAGGTAATACGGCAGGAGCTGATGCGACAGGTGCCGCCGTTGCTGGAGGAAGGCGGATTTATCCCCGGTTGCGATCATGGGGTTCCTCCCGATATCTCCTGGCCCAACTATGTAGAATACTCGCGACTGCTGGCTCAGTTGACCGGCTGGATATAGAAGCCACTTGAAGGGGGCCAGTTTGTTTACTACCATAAGCATAAAATTGTTTGCACTGTACATAGAAGTGCATCAAAATTTGAGAAGTGTTCAGCTAAGATGATTTAAACTATGTTGTGCCCTCAGTAGTATTAGCTTAGCGGCTTTTAGCAAAAGATTATCGAGAGCAAACGGCAACCTTTAAAGACAGAGGAGGTTTTCATGCAGATTCAGGTATTTGAGGGTAAACAGCAGATGGCTCAAGCGGCTGCCTGTAAAGCGGCGGAATTACTGACGGAAATTTTGAATAAAAAAGGCACAGCCACTTTTATCGTTGCTACCGGCGCATCGCAGTTTGAGTTTCTGGAGAATCTCACCGCCGTTCCCTCAATCGAGTGGGCAAAGACCGTTATGTTTCACCTGGATGAATATGTGGGACTTTCAGAATCCCACCCCGCCAGTTTCCGCCGCTATTTGAAGGAAAAGCTGATCAACAAGGTCCATCCTGGCACTGTTCATTTAGTCCGTGGCGATTCTTCAGATCCTGAGGCAGAGTGTCGCAGGCTCAATGAAATGATATCTGGCTATGTCGTTGATGTGACTTTTGTGGGCATCGGGGAGAATGGTCACCTTGCTTTTAATGATCCACCAGCAGATTTTCAGACTGAGAAGCCCTATATTGTGGTAGAATTGGACCAGGCTTGTCGTCGGCAGCAATTAGGAGAAGGATGGTTTACCGGCCTCGAAGATGTGCCTAAGCAAGCCATTTCTATGTCCATAAGGCAAATTATGAAGTCGAAGGCTATTGTCTGCACCGTCCCAGACAAGAGAAAGGCACAGGCTGTTAAACACTGCCTGGAGGAGGAGATTTCTCCCCGGCATCCAGCCTCCATATTGAGAGAACATCCAAACGCATTTCTCTACTTAGACAGAGATGCAGCTTCCCTGCTCAAAGAGAAATAGACCATCCCTACAGGTAGAGAAAATCCTTGACAATCAGTATCCGTAGGGGTATATTTAATCGACCACACTAACAAGGCGACGTTGTGGGAGAGGGCTTCTACCCTCGATATCCTCTGTACTGCTAACTCGTGATTCCTCTGATTGCGGAGTGGGGATGAAAGATGTCATAGGCTTAGGGGCGTTAAATCTCGACTTGATCTACCGAGTACCAGAGGATTTGTTCCCAGGAAATATCCAACCTGGGATTGAAGTTCTGGGAGAGACTGAGCAACTTGAGTCTATTCTGCAATTAGTTAGGAAAGTAGGTAAACTTGAGGATAAAAGCGGTGGTGGTTCTGCTGCTAATACTATAAGTGCCCTTTCTCGAATGGGTTTTGATACTGGATATGTGGGGAAAATAGGGAATGATCCTGAGGGAAGTTTTCTTCTCAAAAGTTTGAAAGGAGTTGACACCAGTAGGATTCGAAACGGGAAACAAACAGGCGTGTGTATCTCCTTATTGAGCGAAAGCGGTGAAAGGGCACTTCTGATCTTTCCCCACAGCAATGATTGCTTGACCTACAACGAAGTGGATATGAAATACATCGCTAACACCCGCTTTCTTCACCTAAGTTCTTTTGCCGGAGATATTCCCTTTTATGTTCAACGGAGGGTGATTGAAGATATTCCCCCTGGATTGACGGTCAGTTTCGATCCAGGGGAATTTTATGCCCGAAGGGGTCACGAGCAGCTTCTGCCGTTTCTGAGGCGCAGTTTCGTGGTTTTTCTGACCCGAAAGGAGGTCGAGCTTCTAACCGGCGAGCACTACAAAGCCGGCTGCCGAAAGCTAATGGAATACGGCACAGAAGTGGTGGCGTGTAAATTGGCGGAACAAGGCTCCTATGTCCTCTCCGCAGAACAAGAGATCCAGACCGCGGCAGAACAAACAGAGGTGGTGGACAAGACAGGGGCTGGAGATGTATTTGACGCCGGATTTTTGGCTGGACTACTATTTAAGAAACCCCTGGAGATCTGTGCCCTACTTGCTAACAAAGCAGCTGCCCTCAGCTTAACCGCACACGGGAGGCAGAATTATCCGGACATAGGGTTTCTTGCCCGGGTACTTTGAATTGGAAGCTCTATCCTAACATGATAACTAAGTATCTGTAAAATAATGTAGTTTGAGACCTAATCCTTATCTGGGAAAGGAGGCAAAATGAGACTCTCTCACATCATCCGAGCCCAGCAATTCAACCGGGACATACTGGCGGAGGTTTTCTCCACCGCCAAAGAGATGGAGGAGATAGTGAAACAGGGCGGTTCTGATATGTTGCAGCGCAAGATAATGGCGACTGTTTTTTATGAGCCGTCGACCAGGACACGGCTCTCTTTCGAGTCGGCTATGCGAAAATTGGGCGGGGAAGTGATAACTACCGAAAACGCCAGAGAATTCTCCTCTGCTGCCAAGGGAGAAACCTTAGAAGATACTGTGCGGATAGTGGACAGCTACGCCGATGTGATTGTGCTGCGCCACTACGAAAGCGGTGCCGCCGAAAGGGCAGCCAGTGTCTCCAGTGTTCCCATAATCAACGCTGGCGACGGCCCAGGTCAGCACCCCACCCAGTCTCTGCTGGACCTTTACACCATAGAGAAGGAGATAGGCCATTTGGTGGGGCTGGCCATCGCTATGGTGGGAGACCTGACCAACGGGCGAACAGTGCGATCCCTCTGTTATCTTTTAGCTAAATTCAACGATGTGAAGATCTACTTCGTGGCCCCAGAAATGGTGAAGATGAAAAAGGACATCAAGGACTACCTGAGGGAACACAATGTCACCTTCGCTGAAGAGAGCGACCTTAAGGCGGTAGCTCCTAAGGTGGATGTAATCTACCAAACTCGCATCCAGAAAGAGCGATTCGGCGATAGGACAGAGGACTACGAAAAGGCCAAAGGCCAGTACATTATAGACAAAAGCATCTTAGATATTATGAGAAAAGACGCTATCATTATGCACCCTCTGCCCCGAGTGGACGAAATCAGACCGGAGGTGGATGCCGATCCTCGAGCTGCTTATTTCCGCCAGGCCCAAAATGGCTTATACACCAGAATGGCGCTTCTAAAGATGGTCTTACTGGGTTAACCCCAAATTTGGGAAA
>DAOVPH010000224.1 GCA_030629295.1 Candidatus Latescibacterota bacterium
AAGAAGTGCCCAAAGGGCTTTTATCCTCCATCATTCAGCCCAGGATGGAGGAGATATTCAACTTTACCCTGCGAGGAATAAGACGCAGCGATTACGCCGAACTGTTGCCCGCCGGGATAATCGTCACCGGGGGAGGTGCTATGCTGGAGGGAAGTACCCAGCAGGTGGAGCAGGTGTTCGGAATGCCAGCAAAAATAGGAATGCCGCAAGGGGTGACGGGCTTGGCCGATGCCATCCAAAGCCCCATCTATTCTACCGCTGTAGGGCTGCTTCATTATTCGGTTAGCAGGACAGACGATAAGATACAACGAGACAGATATCAGTTAGGGCCGTCTGGAACATTTAGTAAGGTAAAACAGTGGTTTAATAACTTTCTCTAACCATAGGAGGTGGAGGATGAATTTGTCGCTTGATCTGGCAGAAAAGAAGTATGTCAAGATGAAAGTGATCGGAGTAGGAGGAGCTGGCGGAAATGCGCTAAACAGAATGGTCTCTTCCCAGATGGAAGGTATCGAAATGGTGGCAGTTAACACAGATGCCCAAGCGTTAAGTCTGTCTCAGGCTCCCCATAAGATTCAGATTGGGAATAACATAACTAAGGGGTTGGGCACGGGGGGTGACGCGGAGCTTGGCAGAAAGGCAATTGAGGAGGATAGGGATCAGGTCGCAGAAACGCTCCGAGAGACAAATATGGTCTTCCTCACTGCTGGGATGGGAGGTGGCACTGGCACTGGTGCCTCACCGTTCATCGCTGAGCTGGCCAAGGACGCTGGTGCCCTGACCGTAGGAGTGGTGACCAAACCGTTCCTCTTCGAGGGAAACAAAAGGATGACTTGCGCCGATGAGGGCATTTACCAACTCAGAGAGCGAGTAGATACCTTGGTTGTTATCCCCAACCAGAGGCTGCTTTCCATAGCGGATGAGAAACAGACTCTGCTGGAGGCCTTCCAAATGGCTGATTCTGTGCTTTATCAGGCCACCCGAGGTATATCAGACCTGATAACCGTTCCCGGACTGATCAATCTGGACTTCAACGATGTGAAGACAGTAATGCTGGAAATGGGGGATGCCCTGATGGGCACAGGGATTGCTAAGGGTGAGAATCGTGCCGTTGAGGCTGCTCAACAGGCCATACGTTGCCCCCTGCTGGAGGATATCTCTATCGCTGGGGCCAAAGGTGTCCTGGTGAACATAACCGGCGGGACTGATATGGCACTCCATGAAGTGGATGTTGCTGCCACTATCATTTACGAGGAGGCAGGAGGGGATGCCAACATAATATTGGGGGCGGTCATCGATGAGAGCCTGAACGAGGAGATAAGGGTAACTGTCATCGCCACCGGCCTGAGTGGATCGGCTGCCAGTGTCCAGAAGGAGGCGAGTTTAAAGATGTCCTCACCAGGAAAGACCTGGTCTATCGAGGTGCCGACCTTCATAAGAAACCAAAGGCGGACTGGAAAAAAATCTGGTCCAGTAGAGGATATACTGGCAGAACCCATAGACAGGCTGTTGGACCGTCCTGCCCTTATTAAGCAGGAAGAAAAAGATCAACAGATAAGTAACCGCCTATAGAGTCGGTTTTTTTAATCTGCCCGATTTGATGCAACGGGTACAAACCATCAACCTCTTCGGAGTTCCGTTAACAGTTACTCTGACTCTCTGCAGGTTGGGTTGGAATACCCGTTTAGTCACATTGTGAGCGTGACTCACTCGACATCCGACCGTTGGTTTTTTGCCACATAAGGCACATTGGCGGGCCATTTATACCTCCCAGTTGTTTGAGCGTGAACACTCCACCGTGGTGAGCAACTCCTCCGTTGCGTCGAGGTCCCTTTAGGCCTCGACGCAAATTTTATCTGTCTTGATTCCTCAGCTTGCTACCGAAGATAAAATCTCTGTTCAGGTTGAGGAAACAGAGGATTTTTTGTGCTTGTCCCTATTGCTAATCGGCGAAAATTGTTTTATAATATAACAACCCTCGAGAAAAATGCAAGCAATTTCTGCCAAGCAGAGGAGCTTAAAATTGAAGAATCCACTTGACATAGTCAAACCTTGTATCCGGAAGCTGCTGCCTTACACTCTCCGACAGTATCAGTATGAGTTGAAGCTCAACCAAAATGAGAATCCCTTCGATGTGCCTTTAGAGCTCAAGGACAAATTGCTTGCCTATGCCCGCGGGAGAAGTTGGTCTCGCTATCCGGACTTTGTTCCTGAGGAGTTTCATCAAAAGCTGGCTGAGTATATAGGATGGACAAGAGAGGGGATCCTAGTGGGAAACGGCTCGAATGAGCTGATTAAGGATATCTGCATTTTGGTCGTCGAGAAAAATTCCAGAGTGATAATCCCTGTGCCCACTTTCACCCTTTACAACTTGATAAGCACTGCCCTGGGTGCCGAGGTAGTGGAAGTTAAGCTCAAATCCAACTATACCTTCGATATGGAGGCCTTGGAGAAAGCGGTTACAATCCATTCGCCCGCTCTGGTCTTCTTTTCTTCCCCCAACAACCCCACAGGGTGCATCCTGC
>DAOVPH010000194.1 GCA_030629295.1 Candidatus Latescibacterota bacterium
CTTCTGATTTTACTGTCCCATTAGTTAGTGTCTGTCCGAAAACTCAGTTTTGAGGGAAATGTCATTGCGAGGAGTGAGGAACGAACGACGAAGCAATCTTTGTATTTTCAAGAGATTGCGGAGTTTATCCCGAGCGGTTTAATTGAGATTGCTTCACTTCGTTCGCAATGACAAGCGAGGGACCTCGCTCGCAATGACGAGAATATTCCAATTTGGTTAGTTTGCGGACAGACATTAGTTAGCATGAGTTCAGTAAAGTGAACAATAAGGTTAGTCCAGTGAACAGATAAATCACCACACTGAACAAAACCAATTTATAATAAATTTTTTAAAAGTCAAGAATTTTTTTAGAACAAATACAACCTGCACAATGATCACGGAATTACGGTACGGGGGAAGAGCTGCAGAGGAGCAGGGGAGCAAGGGAGCAGAGGAGCAGGGTGAGAGATGCCGGCGTCCATTTTTTTCTTGTAAAAGGCGATTTTTTGCTGTATATTTGAAATAAGCATTGAAAGAGGGTCAAGTCTTGTGTTTAAAAAATGGACAGTAAAAGATCGATATGGGACCCAGAAGTTGGCCGCTGACAGGATTGGCGAATATCTCAGCTGAACTCCCAGAGGTGGTTGTTGACATAATCACTACCCCTCCTGTTAGCCATTTCTTAAAGGTTTCCTCTTATTCTCCTTCCTTGACCGAGGCCATTCCGATCACCTGGGTAGAAAAGCCTTCTATGGAAGCGGTATCCAGGTAAAAAACGTGCAGTTTCCCCCGATAACTTCGACCAATCGGCCAAGCATGCCCCTAACCAGACGTCTTCATAAGCTGAGATCTTAAAATTTATGTCAAGTTTCAATATATTGTGGTGCAAACAATGAAAAGATACTGGATGCTGGTCTCCGGATACTGGATCAAATTCTGTCGAAAAGGACCCGGCAACAAATTGATGATTTTCCCCGGCAAAATAGATATGAAGCTCTTTATCCAGCATCGAGCATCCAGCAACCAGCATCGCGGAGCCTCGTCGGGTTGAGGCGAAGCTTCGCATAGGAGTATGAAATTTGAAACTGGAACGAGAAAGCGGAAAGATTACTTTTTCATCGGGGGACAAAGAAAATAGAAGGTGAAAAGTATTGACTATACACGTCATGCCAGAACTAAGTTTGAGATCCTGAAACGGCATGGCTTCGAAGTAAGTCCGGATCAGGTTGAGGAAACCGTAGGGAACCCTGAAAAGGTGATTCCACAGCCAGGCGGCAGATTCATCGCCCAGAAAGGAATCACCGAGCGGCACGTGCTACGGGTTGTGTACCGCCAGGAAGGAGAGACACGCATGGTGATCACTTTCTACCCAGGAAGGAGGGAACGTTATGAAACTTAACTATGATCGAGAAGAGGACATCTTGACCATCGAAACGACCCCTGAAGGCACCATCGATCACGCTGAGCACACGGGGCCGTTCATAGCGCATTTCAGTCAGGAGGGGCAACTCTTGTTGTTGGAAATTCTTGATGCCAGTGAATTTCTGTCCGCGCTGATCAAGGCCACCATTCGCGGGCAAGAACAAGAGCTACCCTTGGCTGTTGGATGAGGCCATCGGGGGCCAGGGGCAGGGGTGTGGAGGTGCAGGGGAGAAAGAGCAAGGGAGCAGGGAGCGTAAGGCGTAAACAGTTGTAGGGGCGACCCTGTGTGGTCGCCCAAGGTGGTCCCCGTAGTAATGGGACCTGCCTCACCCAAATTAAGGAGAAACGGAAGATATGAACTATCTTAAAGGGGTATTCTGGGAATATCCGCAGTTGGCCGAAGAGGAGTATCTATCGCAGACTCTGGAAGGGGCTCACAGACAAAAGGACATTGAACTGTATCGGTGGATGATGAGAAAGTTTCTCGAGTACGGCAGGGTAGTGGATACCCTCAGATTTTTTTCCATAGATGAAATCGCCGAGCATCTGAGAGAACTTCGCTTAAGTCCATACACCAGAGAGAAATGGCAGAGGTTAGTCGAGGTATACAGTGCATCTTAGCGAAGATAGAAGTTGCTACGCCAGTTCTATACAGCGGGAAGTCCTACTGCGACTTGCCACTAATCCCGTGGTGGAAGAACACTTCTTTCTCACCGGCGGAAGTGCCCTTTCTGTATTCTATCTTCATCACCGCGCTTCTGAGGATTTGGATCTCTTCTCGGTAGATAAGGTGGAACTCTCTCCGATATCCTTCTGGATAAGAACCGAGTGGCCTTATCAACATACTATTATCCGCTCCAGTCCTGGATTTCTGTCCTTGTTAGTGCAGGAGGTGAGAGTGGAGTTCGTGATAGACCCTCTTGCTGAAAAAGAGAAAAGGGAACGCTTCAGTTGGGAAAGTGATCACTCGCTTATGGTGGATACGATAAAGAACATTACCTCTAACAAGCTTTGTACCCTGGTGAGCAGGATAGAGCCCAAAGATTTCGTGGATTTTTATTTCCTGTTCAAGGATGTCCCAAAGCTGAAGATCGAGGAGGTCTATGCTGAAGCCAAGAGGAAGGAAGCTCTCCTGGACGATCCTCCCACGGCAGCTTATCAGCTCGAGGAAGGTGCCCGGTTTCTCAAAGACCATAAGCAGCTTATCCCTCCCCTCAAGAAGGTTTTGGATTTGAAGGATCTGTTTGTATTCTATGATAATCTGGCCAGGAGGCTATATGGGAAGCTATAATCATAGAGGCAAGTGAAAAGTTAAAAGTAAAAAGTTAAAAGCGAAAACCGTAGGGGCGAACCTCTGTGGTTAATTGCACACTTTAGGTGACAAGCTCCTGAATCGTAAGTTATGCACAAAGATAAACTGGACGCTACAATAATTATCCCCACTTACAACGGCAGGGAAACGCTGAGGAAAACCTTGGAGGGGATTTTTAACCAGAACTTCCCCGGAAGCGACTACGAAGTCATTGTCATAGATGATGGTTCTACAGACGGGACAGAGGAACTGTTCACCGAGTGGAGATTGGGCCGTGAGGCTCAGAGGTCGGGACTACTGACGTATGTCCGATTGCCCGAGAACAGAGGGCGGGCGGCAGCCAGAAATGCGGGCATTCGTGAGGCAAGGGCGGAGATAATTATCTTTTTGGACAACGACAATCTCCCCTGTGAGCACCTGGTAAAACAACATGTAAAAGCGCACGCAATCCACAGAAATATTGTCGCTGTGGGAAACCGGAGTTTCCCTGAAGGGGCTCTGAAAA
>DAOVPH010000170.1 GCA_030629295.1 Candidatus Latescibacterota bacterium
AGTTGATGAGATGATGCAGGAAGGCATCCACCAGGGACGATTGAGACAGACAGAACCCCGATTTCTGGGCATAACCTTATTGGGAATAATCCACTCCTTCACTGCTCAATGGCTTCTTCTGGGCAGAAAAGACCCTCTCTCCCGGATGGAATCCTTGATTGTAGAACTATTTTTAGGAGGAGCAAGGGTATAACGGAAAACTGGGAAGTAGGAAGGGAGAAAAAGATGGTTCACTTTAAAATAGCAGTAGCGGGTTTCCTCTCTGCCATTGTTCTTGTCAGTCCCGGTGGCGTTCAGGCGCAGTTGAGGCTCACTTTACCGGAAAGCATCCAGATTGCCCTGCGGAAAAGCAAGGTCCTGACAATAGCACAGGAGAGGTTCAAAGAGGCGGAGGCAAAGAGAAAAGAGGTTCGGGCAGGATTTTTGCCTCAGATAAGCAACAGTAGTACCTATACCCGTCTGGATATCGTTCCCTATATGTCTTTATCTAAGTTCCCCTTTTCAATGCCGGGCATACCCTCCCGCATCCCGATGGGAGACAGGGATATCTACAGCGTTGCTACCTCTGTGCAGCAGCCTTTGTTTACTGGATTTAAGCTTTTAACCAACTACAAAATAGTCCAGTACTTTGCTGAGGCGGAGAGGTCCAGCCTTCAGAAAACTGAGGCCGAAGTTATCTTCAATGTGGAAAACGCCTATTGGGGAGTGGTTAAGGCCCAGCAATTTCAGGCAGTGAGCGAGCAGGCAGTCAGACAGATGGAGGCTCACGTTAAAGATTTAGAGAATATGTATCAGGTAGGTATGGTGGCCCAGAACGACCTTCTGCGGGCTAAGGTTCAACTTTCCAACACTAAACTGATGCGAATAAAAGCAACCAATGCCGTGCAAATGGCCAAGACTGCCTTTTGTAACACCCTGGGAATTGCCTTAAATACAGATATCGGGTTAGATGCCCAATTAGAGCACAAACAGATGCTGGAGATTCCTTTAGAGAGGGCAATTCAGACTGCCTTGCGAGAACGCCCTGAACTGAAGGGTATGCACTATAATGTAAAGGCAGCTCAAAAGGCGGTGTCCCTCTTCTCTCGTTCTCGCTGGTTGCCAGATTTGATGTTAATCGGTAACTACAACTACAAAAAACCTAACCGGGAAAACGAGAAAAAATGGTACGACAGTTGGGATGTAACTCTGGCTCTCCAAATGAACATCTGGGACTGGGGCAGCACCTATTACCAGACATCTCAGGCCAAGCATCGACTCAGACAGGTAGAAGAGGGATTTAAACAACTAAAAGATGGGATCGTCTTGGAGGCTACCCAGAGTTACCTGGCCTTGCAGGAGGCGGCCCAAAAGGTAACCGTTACCCAGGAGAACATAGTCCAAGCCCAGGAGAACTACCGGGTGACCGAGGAGAGATTCAAGCAAGGGATGGCCACCAACACTGAGATGTTGGATGCCAACACCCTGCTCACTCAGGCGAAGATGGACCACATCCAGGCCCTGGCAGATTACAACATCGCCCAGGCAAAGCTGGAAAAGGCAATGGGGATTTTGGACCCGGAACTGGAAGATTGAACACTGAAAAACACTGAAAGCCTCTGAATTTTGTGTTTAGTTACGACCCATAAAGGGCCTAGATTAACTGAGAAGCTTCCTGTTACTTGTTATTAGTCCAAATTTGATGCAAAGGAGGTAGAGATGCGAAGAACATTAAGGCTGGCAGTCGTGGTATTGGCAATGATTGGTATCTCAGGTATTGTGGGCTGTGGCAAAGAGGAGAAGGCCGAGACGGAGGAGTTTGGTGCTACCCCAGTAAGAGTGAGTGAGGTTGTTAGAGGGGACATCAGCACGGTGATCTCTTTGACCGGAGATATCGAGCCGTGGAGACAAGTTAATATCGTTCCCGATCTGCCAGGGAAAGTGGCCAGAATATATGTAGAAGAGGGCGACAAGGTGAAACAGGGCCAGCTTCTGGCGAAGCTGGATACTCGCACAGCAAAGCTTCAGCTTCAGCAGGCAGAAGCGGGTTTGGCTGTGGCCCAGGCGAATCGCCACAGTGCCTCTAAAGACTGGGAGCGGATACAGGAACTTCACCAAAAGGGCACCATCTCCCCCCAGCAGTATGAGAAGGTTCAATTAGGTTATCAGGCAGCCAAAGCGCAGCTTCAGCAGGCGGAGGCCACTCTGGATATGGCCAGGCATCAACTTGAGGTCTCGCTGATGAAGGCCCCCTTCGACGGGGTGATAACCGGGAAAAATATCAATGAGGGCGAATATATAAATCCAGCAATGGGCGGAATGGGTCCCGGTGGTTCTTCTGTGGTGACACTGATGGACCTATCCCAAGTGAAAATCAAGGTCAACATCTCCGAGAAGGAGATGAAGAGAGTGCGAATCGGGCAGGAGACCCGCATCACAGTAGATGCCTATCCGGGGAAGACATTTTACGGAAAGGTGTCGAATATCCATCCTGCTGCGGATCCGATGAGCAGAACGTTCAAGATTGACATAGCCGTTCCAAACGAAGATATGGCGCTGAAGGCTGGAACTTATGCCAGAGTGAAACTGTGCGTCGTGGTTCACAAAAGTGTCTTACTTGTTCTGGAGAAGAGCATGCTCGAACGACAAGGTGGGTTCCTTCTCTTCGTGGCCGATGGAGACGTGGCCAGGATGAGGGAAGTGAAGCCGGGCTTGAGCAGTGAAGGAGTGGTGGAGATCGTTGAAGGGGTGCAAGAGGGGGAGAAGGTAATCATAGAAGGAAATTATGGATTGAAGGATGGAGCGCAGATCGCTTGGTGACTGGTTAACTGGTGAGTGGTGATTGGTTAACCAGTCACCAACAAGGAGGTTGCGATGAATTTACCCGAATTTTCCGTGAATAAACGCGTGACGGTCACTATGCTGATCTCAATCGTGCTCATCCTGGGAGGAATCTCGTTCAGCCGATTGGGACTGGACCTGCTGCCGGAGTTGGACTACCCGGTGGTCTCTGTGTTGACCCAGTACGCCGGCGTTTCTTCGGAGGATATTGAAAACCTGATCACCAGACCAATAGAGGAAGCGGTGAGCGTGGTGAACCGGGTGAAATCCGTCAACTCGTTTTCGCAAGAGGGCGTCTCGGTGGTGATGGTCGAGTTCGAATGGGGCACGAATCTTGATTTCGCGGCTCAGGATATCCGGGACGGGATCGGCTTGATCCGGGATTTTTTGCCGGAGGATGTCACGGAACCCCTGGTGGTCAAGTTCGATATCTCTATGATGCCCGTGATGTTCTACGGGGTGACTGCGGACGATATGAATACGCTCCAGCTCCGGCAGCTTTTGAAGGATGTGGTAAAGGGACGCTTAGAGCGTCAGGAGGGCGTGGCTTCGGTGACGCTGATGGGCGGACTGGTGCGCGAAATCCAGGTGAGAATAGACGAAGCCAGATTAGAGGCCAGAGCCCTCTCCTTAGAGCAGGTGGTTAACACGCTCCGATTTGGAAACCTGAACCTGCCCGCAGGTCGCATTACGAAGGGATATAGGGAATTTTTAGTGAGGTCTATGGGAGAATACCAGAATGTAGATGAGATCGCCCATACCATCGTGGG
>DAOVPH010000208.1 GCA_030629295.1 Candidatus Latescibacterota bacterium
AGGCTGCTGTTTAAACAGATATTTGAAGACGGGTTCTTTCACGCCGACCCCCATCCCGGCAACCTGTTTATCCTGCCAGGTAACATTATCGCTCCAGTGGACTACGGGATGATGGGCAGGTTGGACAGCCAGTTAATGTCCATTTTCACCGATGCCTTAATTGCTGTAACCCAAAAAGATGTAGAGGAAATGGTTCGGGTGTTGACCCAGTTGGGCATCACCGACGAAAAGGCAAACCTTATGAGCCTGCGGTCAGATATAGCTGAATTTATGGATAGCTACTACGGTCTTCGGCTGGAGCAGATAGACTTGCGGCAAGCGATAGAGAGGGGGTCAGAGCTGGCCAGAAACTATCGGGTGAGGATACCCTCCAATCTGTTGCTCCTGGGCAAAGCACTGGGCACTTACGAAGAACTGGGAAGAACCTTAGATCCCGAATATGACTTTATCTCTGAGGCAAAGCCTTATGCGAAACGTCTGATCCGCCAGAGAATAAGTCTTGGGGAATTATCGCGACAGTCGCTTAAACTTCTGCGAGATATCTATCGGCTGCTGCGTATTCTGCCCGGGGAACTGGAACTGATCGTCACCAGATTACGAAAAGGAGAGCTTTCGGTCCAGCTTCAACATCGGGGGTTAGAGAAACTGATCGCCCAGATAGACCGCACTGGCAATCGGCTCTCCCTCAGTCTGGTGATCGCTGCCCTCATTGTAGGGTCATCTCTGATTGTACAGATCGGCCGAGGGCCCAAACTCTTCGGCTACCCGGCAGTGGGCATACTGGGCTTTGTTATCGCCGGAATATTCGGCATCTGGCTTATAATCACCATCTTGCGTTCCAGAAATCTGTAGGAAAGGCACTTTACCCTAATATCCGAAAATTTGAACACTGAAAAAAGATTTTATGCACCCACCGCTTTTCAGCGAAAGCTGAGCCATCTGTTCAAGCCAATGGGGGGTCACTGCCGTTTTTTTTCATATTGGGTGAATTTTCTGTTGACAATCTAATCCCCATCTGCTATTTTAGGGGTTAATTACTCTGCGCCCATAGCTCAACTGGTAGAGCAACGGACTCTTAATCCGTAGGTTCCGGGTTCGATTCCCTGTGGGCGCACCAGAGTCATCTCAACGCAAACAGAGGGTAGTAATTCAATTGCCGACTGGCATAACTAAAAAGGAGGAAAAGAATGGCAGATCTGCAAGCGATGGCGGAGAATTTGATCAAGGGAAACGCCCCAGAGGTTAAACGGTTAACACAAGAGGCTGTTGACGAAGGTCTCAATCCAGGACAAATTCTAAACCAGGGGCTTATTGCCGGGATGAATGTAGTAGGACAGAAATTTAAGAACAACGAGTTCTATGTGCCTGAGGTCTTGATCGCTGCCCGGGCTATGCACAGCGCTATGGAGGTGCTTAGACCTCTGCTGAGCGACGCAGGAGTCCAAGAGATAGGCTCTATTGCCATCGGGACAGCGAAAGGAGACTTGCACGACATTGGCAAGAACTTAGTAGCGATGATGCTGGAGGGAGCAGGATTTGAAGTCATCGACTTAGGCATCGATGTGGGGCCGGAGAAGTTTGTTGAGGTTGTACAGAATCAAAAGGTGGACGTTGTAGCTATATCTGCGCTTCTGACCACCACGATGCCAGGGATGAAAACGGTCATCGAGAGTCTGAAAAGTGCCGGAGTAAGAGAGAAAGTGAAGACTATGATCGGCGGGGCACCGGTAACTCAACAATATGCCGATGAGATAGGTGCCGATGGCTATGCCCCTGATGCCGCCTCAGCCGCAGACAAGGCAAAAGAACTATTGGGGATTGCTGGATAATTTGTTTCTCCTCAAACTGCACGAGGCTGGCTTCACAAGTCCAGCCTCGTGCAGTTTTACAACGCATCTTTTCCCTTTCATCCATTCTCTCCCTTCGCTAACACTAAAAATCTTGGAGCTCTATGCCCCGAGGTCTCCCTCGCAAATTTGCCCAATTCAGGAGGAAAATATATGATTTGGAACGAGAAATACGAATGTATGGAGAGAAAAGACCTGGAAGCCTTGCAGAGCAGGCGCTTAAGAGAAGTGGTAGAAACAGTGTGCAATAAGGTTCCCTTCTACCAGAATAGATTTTCAGAAAAGGGGATTGTGCCCTCCCAAATAACCTCTTTAGAAAGCCTCCCCCAGCTGCCCTTCACCGTCAAGGACGATCTGCGGAAAAATTATCCCTTCGGGCTGCTCACTACTGATTTAGCGGACATTGTGGAAATTCACGCCTCCTCTGGTACCACTGGTACTGTTACGGTAGTCGCTTACAGCCGGGAGGATGTGGCCCTATGGGCCGAAGTGATGGCCAGAACCCTCGCCTGCACAGGGGGGACATCGGCGGATATTGTCCACAATGCTTACGGCTACGGGTTGTTTACCGGAGGCTTGGGAATCCACTACGGAGCGCTGGAGCTTGGCGCGGCTATCGTACCCATCTCCTCCGGAGGGACAAAAAGGCAGATAAAGCTGATGCAAGATTTTGGGGCCACTATACTGACCTGCACCCCTTCCTATGCCCTTCATATGGCTGAGGTTATTTCAGAGATGGGGGTTGACCCCGCTTTAACCAGCATAAAGATCGGGGTTTTTGGCGCCGAGCCCTGGAGCGAGGGGATGAGACGAGAGCTGGAAAAAACCTGGGATATCTCTGCCTGTGACATCTACGGACTCTCGGAGATCATCGGACCCGGGGTAGCTGTCGAATGTCCGGGCAAAGAGGGACTTCACCTGTGGGCAGACCACTTCCTGCCGGAGATCATCGATCCTAACACTGGTAAGGTGTTGGGTGAGGACCAGGACGGCGAACTGGTGCTTACCACCTTAACCAAGAAGGCAATGCCCCTTATCCGCTACCGCACCGGCGACATAACCAGCATCACCTATCAGCCCTGCCCACACTGTGGCCGAACC
>DAOVPH010000039.1 GCA_030629295.1 Candidatus Latescibacterota bacterium
AACTCCCAATTTAACACAGAAACCTACACAACGCAAATCTAATGGAGGAGCGAAGCGACAAAGCAATCTCTAACAAAGCTCACAAACTACACCACGGGATTGCTTCGCTAACGCTCGCAATGACAACTTTTTAATGAAACGCTATACTAGGTTCTGTCGAAAAATGAGGTTTTTGCAGGCCATCTGACCGCAACCAACAGAATTTGACTCAGACTTTAGAGGCGTGAACCGGCCTCAATGTAGAGACGACCCGGCGGGTCGTCTCTACAATATATCGTCTCCGTCATTCAATACCCATTTTCCGACGGAATCTAACCATTTCCCAGTTGACCAATCAACTGGGAACTATCTCCGCTTCTGTGAAATTACATCGCTTGGAATCCGGATTTGCAGAAATTGTCAAGCAATGATCATTTTACACCATTCTCTTGTCGAAAAGGGGTTTCGACTGTTCAGCTTGCAAATACCCGTTTGCACTTCCCTGGTCAACAGCCTTTTTTACTACCATCAGGGCTTGTTCAGAAGCCGCAAGTATCCTATCTATCTCCTCCTCTTGGTGGGCAAAGGAGACGATGAAATATCCCGGAGCGCCTGCAAATATCCCTCCTCTAACAAGTTCCTGGCAGTAAAGGGTATTCAACTGATTTACAAAAGATCTGTCCTCATATTTGAACACAACGCTTGTCATACAGGGAAGCCCTGCTATTTCTGCTTTAACGCCTATTCTATAAGCAAGTCTTCTCATCTCCATTACATAGCGCTCGCCCATTTTCCAGATATGCTGGATGACATTTTCTCTTTTGATCTTCTTTATGCAGGCCAGTCCTGCTGCCAGGGTGGCATTATCATCCCAGAATGTGCTGGATATGAACATCTCTCTGGAGGCCTCCATCACATCCCGGCGACCTACCACGGCCGTAAGAGGGTAACCGTTGGCGATGTCTTTTCCAAACAGAGCCATATCCGGAGTTACACCGAAGAACTCCTGAGCGCCTCCCAGGGCAAGACGAAAGCCGGTGTTTACTTCATCAAATATCAGAAGAGCGCCGTGCTTGTGAGTCAGTTCCTTTACGCCCCCCAGAAAACCTTTTTGAGGCAGATAAGTTCTCGAAGCCTCCATTATCACACAGGCCACCTCTCCCTGGTTTCTCTCCAGCACTTCCTTTAGAGAGGAAAGGTCATTGTATTCAAAGGGAATAGCCGTGCCTCGCAAGCACTTGGGAACCCCTGTGGTGGGTACATTGGGGACAAGGTGTCTGTTTAGGATATCCGGAGACTCCAAATTCGCTGCTATGTACCAGTCGTGCCACCCGTGATAGCCGCAGAAGACAACTTTATCCCGGCCGGTAAACCCTCGGGCAATTCTTACTGCCACTGCATCGGCCTCTCCGCCGGACTTTCCGAAACGCACCATCTGGGCGCAGGGTATCACCTGGACAAGCTCCTCGGCCAGTTCAACCTCTATCGGGTGGAGTATGCTAAAGATGGTACTTTTCTCTATTTGCCCCATCATCGCCCTGTCCACATCCGGATCGCAGTATCCCAGGATTGCGGAGTTTATCCCCATAGTCATGTCGATATACTCATTCCCGTCGATATCCCAGAAACGGGCTCCCTTTGCCCTCTCGGCAAATATGGGAGAAACACCATAGGCGTAGCGAACGGGACAGCGACTCAAGAGCTGTGTCCCACCGGGCAGCAAATCCTCAGCTTTCTTAAATAGGCTTAAAGACTTCTTCACCGAGGGGAATTCCTTATTTTTTTCTCTGGCCATAATCATCTCCTTTCTTATTTCTTTGTCTACCGTAAAAAATAGAATTGGTTGCCATCGGAGACAACCAAAAGGAAAGTAACTATCCTACCCCAAAGACACAAAGGAAACTAAATTGAAACTATTAGTTAATCTTAGTGGCTTGGTGCCTTTGTGGCTGAACTGTTATAAGAGAAGACAGAAGAATTCCTAAAATGCACGGCTATATCTAACAGTTATGTTATTATTAACATAGCGCTTCTGGCCTTTGCCCTCTCTCACCGATCTGACGCCCACCACACTGAGCTGCCCCCAGGCAAGACTCAGAGTAGAGCTTTTGGAAGTACTCTCCCGAAACAGTTCCCTGGTTTCTCTGTGTTTCCAGGCTTTGTTGCTGTTCCAGGTATATCTGGGTGACAGTGAGATACCTCCTCTGTGATACGATAATGAAAAGGTGACGGAATGGTTCCGGCTGTCTTCTGCCACCGCCTGCCCCTTATCTGAGTAGAGTTTCCCGTAGTCACGAACCTGGATCCGATAGGTTGCATTCAGATTCAAGGCAGTAGTCAATTTAAAGTTAACAGAATTACTGGTAGAGAGCATACGGGAGATATTGCTTTTGGGATCATCGGGAGTTAATAATGTGTCGTATTCAGTGTAGTTTGCCGAGAGTGTATAATTCTGGGACAGTCGCAGCCGTTTGGAAGGTTGATACTCTATACGAGGATTGAGGGAATATCTCTTTGTCCAATGATTGTTGGCCGATCTTTCGCCGCAGAGGTTCACTGTGTGGTTTTGATCCGCGCTGACAGAAGCACTCAGTTTGAGATCATCCCGAAGTTCCTGATGATAAGCTATCTTGAAGCTGCTTTTGAAATCGTCCCGGTCGCTGTTCTCCTGATCGTCTGGTGTGTCTGTGCTGTATTTGGCCACCAGGCCGGAAAAGGAAAGCGAAGCCTCTTGAGTGACATCAAATCCCAGGGAGGATTTGAGCGACAGGCTACTGGTCTTTCTGTCCAGACTGAATCTTCTGTAGTCGCTGTTACTCTTCTGAAAGCTTACCCCAGACTTGAGATCGGTTCCGAAGAGCTTAGCAGATATGTCAAAAGCGAAGTTAAACTTAATCCCCTCGTTGTCGGTTCCCCACTTGGGATTCTTTTCTATGCGGCTGGCCGGATCTCTCACCTGACTGTACGAATATCCCATCCGACATCCTATGCTAAGATCTGCTTTGGGTTTCAAATTGAGGTTAGTCCTGACGCTGTTGCTCTGGATTCGCCTCACAAACAATGTATCTTTCCCCTCCACAGCAGTATAGTAGCCCTGTTCATTACGACTCTGGGACAGACTCAGCGTAGTTTCCAAGGTAGAATTAGGGCGGTAGCTCAGAGAAGTGCTCAGATTGTTGTTCAGATTCTTCCTCTTCAAAGTGTTGCCCGATTTTCCAAAATGGAAGGAGAGATTTAGGCTCTCAGGAAGTCTGGGAGTGGCGTTTACGCCGAGATTATAGCTCAGCCCCGAGTCCCCACTGTGCCCTCCTCGGCGGTCGAATGCCTGGCCCAGAGATTGGGAAAGAGAAAGAGCTCGGAATGGTTTGTAAGATAAGACTGCACTGATATTTCTGGTTAGCACTGGTTCTTTTGAATATAGATTATCAGAACTTTTGTTTGCTGAGGAACTTACGCTCAAGGTTATCTTCTCCGAGTAAGGGTAGCTGAGAGAGAATTGGGCTTTGCTGCCGTCTTGCCATCGATCTTGCTGCCGGGTGGATTTTGTCAGTTTAGACCGGAGTTGACTGGAGGCGGATATGTCCAGACGCTCGCCAATTGATTTCTTGAAGCCCAGAGAATGATTCCAATTGAAGGTCTTGCCCATCTGAGAAAAGTTGAAGTTGTAATTTGTTCCTTCTCCCAAACAAGGGTGGCTGAAGATCATAGAGGCGAGAAACGACGCTATTAAGAGAGGTAATCTTTTCATCTCGGCTGTTTTGCGGTGACTGTTTTAAGGGAAAGAAAGGCGGCTATGGTGCTGCTTAAGGAAGCGAATTCTTCTAAGCTCAAGGTCTCTGCCCGACGGCACAGATCAATCCCGGTCTTTGCAGCGACAGTGTGTAGATCATCAACAGTCAGACCTGCCAGGGAGCGAAGGGAATTCTTGAGCATTTTCCTTCTCGTGCTAAACGCTGCTTTTACCGTGCTGTAGAAGATTTTTTCATTTTTTATCGCAACAGACGGTGAGTCATGAAAGGCAAGGCGGAGAAGACTGGAGTGAACTTTTGGTTTTGGCCGGAAACACTCTGGGGGGATGTCAAAAAGGAGGCAGGGTTCAGTCCGCAGTTGTACCATTATCGAAAGCATACCGTATTCCTTACTGCCTGGAGC
This sequence comes from Candidatus Latescibacterota bacterium, assembly GCA_030629295.1. GTDB lineage: Bacteria > Latescibacterota > MVCY01 > MVCY01 > MVCY01 > MVCY01. The sequence goes on from DAOVPH010000039.1 coordinate 4,132, forward strand.
TGCTGTTATTCTGCGACCTACCTCCCTTTGAACCGTCAAAATTGCCCTATCGATAAACATCCGGTTATCAAGGAGTTTTAACAGTAGTTGACTGGTAATGTAAGAAGTAAGGTTAGCCACCACCACTAATTTGGGGGAGTCTGCCCAGTGGACAAGTTCTGAGAAGGAAATCTGTAAGATATCTTCCCTTATGAGTTTCAATTTTTGAAAGTTAGCGAATTTTTCCTTTAGTTTACCAAACAGTACCTCGTCGATCTCCACCGCCATTAACTTTTTGGCCCGTTCTAACAGCTCCCCGGTCAGGGCACCTTCTCCTGGCCCGACCTCCAGCACCGACTCATAGGACTGTATCCGGGCAGCTTCCAAAATCCGCTGGACAACCTCTCCATTCACTAAGAAGTTCTGTCCGAGATCCTTTCTTGGAATACCGGCCGCGGTATATTTTAGAGACACACAACTCTCCTGAGTTACGGCACTAGTAGGTCGTTTCCTAAATAATGTTACAATAACTTGTCATTGCGAGCGATAGCGAAGCAATCTCTAAGTAGCTGGAATTCAGTGGGATTGCTTCGTCGCTTCTCTCCTCGCAATGACGGAAAAGCGAGAACGTTAATTTGGAATCACTCAACTAGGTTTCCCAGCGTTTTAGTTCAAACTCTCCGTTGTGAAGCACTAAGTAGGTGAAGTGCTTAATCCAGTCGCCGAGGATAACGAAGGTCTGGTCACTTCGGTTTTGGAGCAAAGGGACATGGATATGCCCCATAACTACGGCGTCGAACCCTTTAGCAAATTTCCTCTGAGCGGCCCGCTGACAGATACGCTTAAGATAGGCGATATCAAATCTTTTGGAATCTCTAACCCCAGGGCGGGAGGCCCATCGGGCGATAACCGCTCCCAGATCAGGATGAATTAGACTGAACAATTCAATACAAAGAGGGGAATGTAAGACTTTTCGCAATAATTTCTCTCCCGGTCCCAATTTTAGCAGATCATCCCCATGGGTCAGATAGATCCGCAGCCCTTGGTGGATGGCTACCACAGGATGTTGAGACACCTCTATCCCAATGCCCTCAGAGAGAAACGAGCCTATCCAGAAGTCATGGTTCCCAGCTAAATAGACCACCCGAGTCCCGGATTTAATGAGCTGGTAAAGCTCGCATAAGATCTTGGGGTTTCTTCTGGTGACGACGGATTTGTATTCAAACCAGAAATCAAAAAAATCCCCCACGATATACAAAACCTCTGCCTTTCCCTGGAGACTGTCCAGAAAGGAGAGGAGCTGTCTTTCTTTTATCTTCTCTGTTCGTTTATCTCCCCATCCCAGATGGGCATCGGAGAGAAAATAGATATTCCCCATATCATCTCACAAAATTATCTCGTCTCACAAAACTTACACTGCGTTTTCCGCATTTGCGAAGTTCCTGAAGACGATATAGTAGAGCGTTTCGTTAAAAGCTTTACGCTATTCCGTCATTGCGAGGAGTGAAGCGACGAAGCAATCTCATTGTTTCCTTTGCGGTTGTAGATTGCTTCGCTATGCTCGCAATGACATCAAATTAGAAAGATACGCATGAGACGCTATACCCAGCTCGATGTGGATGTTATCATCCACATCGGCTACGACGAATTCACAGAGGTTACTGAACTGAAGATATTTGCCTGGGATGCCTTGAAGGCGAAAATCTGGCGTTGGAATGTTCGTAATCTTCAGGCCTTTTGCTCCCCGCCGTTTCATCCGTCATCGTAGCTTAACTCTGCCAAGTTCTCATCAGCTTGCTGACCATATCCTTGTGGATGATAACATCCACAAGGAGCCCGGGAATTGAAAACCGGATACGAGCCTCTATTGTTGTGTCCTGAGGAATTAGGTTCAAATTCATTATTCTCCCTGTAGGTCTTCAAAGACTTTTTCGATAAGCGGCTTTATCTTGGGTATATCATCCTTTACAACCAACCAGACTCTTTCTAAGTTCACACCAAAATAAAAATGAACGACTTTATCCCTCATACCTGCCATATCTTTCCACGGTATTCGCGAGTATCTATTGCGCATACAATCCGGTATATGTTTTGCAGCTTCACCTATGATTTCAATACACCTTACAACAGCGTAATGCGTTTTTTCATCTTTGACGAAATCACCGTAATTAACATCTTTTACAAACTCTTCAGCCCGGTCCATATTCTCCAGAATGTCTTTCACATAAATTGAGATATCTCTTTTCATATATAAGCTACCTCTCTAAGAATCCTTTGTTTCAACTCAAGACGTAGGTCTTTTTTAGGAATAACATCCACCTTGATTCCAAGAGTCTCGCTCAAGAAATTCTCCACACTCACTAACTTAAGAAGGCTTACTGGTTCTTCAAATTCTACCAAAACATCTAAATCACTTTTCTCTTTCTGATCTCCTCTAACAAAAGAACCAAATATACCTATTTCTTTTACCTTAAACCTTTTTTCCAATTCCGGTTTATTTTGTCTCAAAATCTCTTCCATTTCACTTAATGTTTTCATCTTCACCACCATCTTAAAGGTTTAATGAGCCTATAATCCAAAACCCTAATGTTTATCCCTTCTCCATGCTCAAACTCTCGAATTACTTGGAGGTTGAATTCCGATAAGAATCTTCGCCTACTTTGAGCCATCTTGTACTACCTTGCAGCGTTGCTTGTACGAGATTTACTCCACCTTTTTCATCCTGCAACCCTCATATATCAATTCGTAGAGTTGGTCTCACTCAAGCGTTGGTAGTACCATTGACTACTGTATTCGTCCTTCTCCCAAGGTTCATACCAGGATGACGCCCATCATTTTCACTGTGGTAAGCCATTAGCACTGCCTGTAGTGGTTCCACAAATCTCCAGCGACAAGCTACACAAGCTACCCTCCAAAACATCCTTAATTTACACTCGGCGAGTCCAAAAATCAAGCAGAAATCGCAAGGTCTACTTTTTCAAGTCGTTGTTGGTGCCGCAGTGCGCAACCCGGCCTTAGCTGTTGCTGCCAGGATTAAGGCGATAGAGAGTAGAAAAGCTATAATCAACCAGAGACCGGCACCAATGCTGTAAGTTTCGGCTATCCGGCCAATTAGCCAGGGCAATATGAGTCCGCCCAGAGCAGCAAATCCCATAATGGCACCCATTGCGGTGGCGAAGAATTTCGGTTCCCTGCTTTGGGCCAGTGCCAGGATAAGAGGGAAAACCCCGGCAAAGAAGAGGCCAGAAAAAACGATCAGCATCGGCGTAAGCAGTCGGTGCTTGAGTCCGAGGGCGGCACTTAAAGTCACTGCCGCCGCAAGCACGCTGATCAAAATCAGTGAGGCAATGCCGACCCTTTTGGAGAGTAAACCGCAGAGCAGACGTCCTAAGATAATAGTCAACCAAAAGGCGGATAGGACTGCGGGGGCCTGGGATTCAGACAGCCCAAGCTCTTCCTGGAGATAGGAAACTATCCAGGCTCCCAGTCCGATCTCTGCCCCTAAGTAAAGCCCAAGACAAATAGCCAAAACCAATAACACCGGCTTCTGGAAAAGCTCTCCTGCATCGCTGAGACCTATTGGGTTCTTTTTGTGCACCTTGGGAAAATGCTTGAGTGCCATAACCACAAAGAGAACAAAGGTAAATCCGGCTACAGAGAGGTAACTTACACGCCAGTTGAATCCTTTGGCTAACAGCAGAAGGATGAAAAAGGGGGCCAGAAAAGCGCCGATGCTGTAAAAGGCGTGGAGTAAGTTTAAGACAAAGCCGCTTTTGTTGGGATTCACATCGACCACCAAGGGATTAGTTGCTCCTTCTATGAACCCACCGCTGGCTCCGATCATAACGATCGAAATCAAAGCCAGATAGTAACTGGGGGAGAGGCCGAAACAAAAGGACATAGCAGCCAACATAAACAGTCCTAACAGAAGTACCGTCTTCCTGCCCACTCTGTCGGCCAAGAAACCACCTCCGAATGTGGCCACCGCATAGCCTCCTAACAGTCCTGAAAATAGACTGCCTCGCATTGAGTAGTCCAAATTAAGGTCTGAGCCAATGGCCACCAAAGCGGAGCCGGCTAAGGTGGCAGTGAATCCGTAGAAGAAAAGCGACAAAAACGACCCCACTGTGAGAGTCCTCTCATTAATAGGCTGGCTCATTCGTAGATCTCCTTTATCTGTTTGTGCGTGTACTCATAAATCCCCTTTCTAAGGTGGAAATTCGTCACAGGGGAAGTTTAATCGCCTTGCCTGTTTGGGCTGACCGGTAGGCGGCCACTACAATCTCTAAGTCTTTTCTTGCTTCCCGGCCGTTTGTGATAGGCTCTTTGTCCCCGAGGATGCAATCCACAAACTGGGCGCATTCAGCTTCGAAGGTATTAACAGAGGGGACTTCTACTGGGGTGGGCTCTTTGTGATAAGAGAGTCCCTCGGGCAGTCTATGGCTGTGCAAAAACAGGGTCTTTTCCTCTTCCCAGAGACATCCCTCGGTGCCGTAGACGGCGAAGTGGGCCTGGGGGCCAGACAGAGGTATGGCCCAACTAGAGATCAAATTACCCATAGACCCGTTCTGGAATTTCACCGTCACCAGATTGGTGTCTTCGCCCTCCATCTCCGGAATGCCAATACCAGTGTTCAAGGCGAACACCCTGGTGGTCTCCGAGGCAGCAAGCAGTCGCAAGGTGTTCACAGCATGGATGCCCGAGTCTATGAGATTGCCGCCCCCTACTTGCTCTTCACTACGTCGCCAGCCGTCGGGGTTGTAGTACCACATCTCATACACCTGGATCAAAAAGACCTTGCCTAACAGTCCCTCGTCGATGAACTGACGGGCTTTTATTGCACTGGGCCAGAAGCGCTGGTTTTCGGCCACCATAAGTTTCACTCCCACCTTTTGGGCAGCAGCGATCATCTCATCTGCCTCCTCAAGGGTGCGAGCTATAGGTTTTTCGATCATGAAGTGCTTTCCTGCTGCTACTGACTCTAAGCAGACAGATTTGTGTAAATTATGTGGAAGTGCGACATCCAAGGCGTCGATCTTGGGGGATGATATAGCTACTTCTACATTGGTGAAAACCCCCTTCACATTTAACTCGCTCTGGGCCTTTTTCGTCCTTTGGTCGTCGATGTCACATACATAAAGCTCTACATTTTCCATCGCACTGTAGGCCTTTGCATGTGCATAGCCCATTCCTAAGCCCACGACACAGACACCCATTTTTTCATCCCTTGCGTTCATTTTGAAATTCTCCCGGTTAGGTTTTGACTTTATCGGTTGAAATGTAATAAGATTACTGTTCCAGAAAGAGATTTCTCTCCAATATCTCGGGTAGACCCCGGTTCATCATTCCCAGGTTGGCAAGTTCAAGGTTGTGATCACGAGTGCCGGGGTGGGGTACAGCGGCAACAGCGAATCCAGCCACCCGGGCAGCGATAATCCCGGCGGTGCTGTCTTCCACCACGAAGCAGTTTCTCCTATTTCGCACATTCAGCTTTTCCTCGGCCATCCTGATGTAGAGATTCGGGTGTGGCTTAAGAAAGGCTTCCCCTACTTCATCGGCAGCGATAACTCCATCATAAAAGGACTCGTAGTCGGGGTTCAGACCCATACCCTTGAACACCTCCGGCATCACAATATCTGCCTCCTCCTTCAGACTGGAGGTGACTAACCCGATCTTTACCCCCCGCTGTCGGAGGCTGGTGAGAAACTCCTTAAGTCCCGGCATAGGTTCAATCAGAATGTCGCTGATCTTGCCGTCGCGGATGTCATGGAGTGCTTGATGATATCTCTGATAGTAGGTGTTTATATAGTGGCCCAGTCGCACCGGGTCCAAGTTGTAGGTCTGGACCAGATACTTCACATGGTTGGTTGTGCTATCGCCGATGATATGGGGGAAATCCTCTCTGGCGAATTGAAAGTCAGATTTGCCCAATACCTCTCTCATCATCTGCCGCATTGCCTCCAGCACCAACTTCTCGGTATCTGTGCTGGAGCCGTCCATATCCATCATCACTGCCTCCAGAGTCTGGAAGCAACAGGGAACATCTGATACTAAGTAGCGAGTTTCAATAGGAGTATAAACAGTAACATACTGCCGGCCCTGTTTAGAACTAATTTTCCATCTCATATTGGCTGCTAATTTCCTCCTTTCTATTGACTTTTCTAGACGTCTTCATAGGGCAAGATCTTAAAATTCATGTCAAGTTTTTGCGCTGAAAACAAACTCTGCTACTTTGAAATTCGAAGCACGAAATTCGAAA
>DAOVPH010000200.1 GCA_030629295.1 Candidatus Latescibacterota bacterium
TTTATCCTTCAGCGCCGCAGCTGGCGCAGCGCCGATTTTGAGGAGCCTGGGCTGACCGGACTCCAGTTCTGGAACGGGGTGAAGGATCTGGGCTTTCATCGGGGCAGACACAAATGGATCAGCTTGCTTTTGGCGGGCAAACGAATCTTCGCTTTAGCGGGAAACGACGCCCACGGAGATTTTAACCGCTCCCGACGCATCAGAATCCCTTTCTTGAAAATAGGCGAAGCCGACCACAACTGCTTCGGGAAAGTCCGCACCTGCGTTCTGACAAAAGGACCATTGAGCGAGAAGTCCATCCTGGATGCTCTCGGTAACGGGTGTTGTATCCTCACCGATGGTCCATTTGTAACCTTCCGGATGGGAAACGAAGAGAACGAAAAGGCTGAAATAGGTGGAAACGTTGCCGGCAGAGACTTCACCTTGCAGATGGTGGCAAAAACCAATCAGGAGTTCGGGGAATTTGAGAAGATAGAAGTTTTCCAAGGAATTATATCTGAGAGAGAAGAGCGTAAGATCAAGGTTTTCAGAAGACCCTGTTCCCGCTTCGCCAGCATACCCAACCTGAAGGTAGAAGAGCCGTGCTACTTCCGGATTGAGGCCCGGACCAGAAAGGGGAATCTCTGCATTACGAATCCAATTTGGGTTCAACCGGCTGTTTGACTTAGTATTAGCGAACTCAAAAGGAGCATCCTTACAGCTACTACGAAGAGCAGATTATAGTTTGCATGTCATAACACTTTCAATAGTCATTGCGAGCGATAGCGAAGCAATCTCAACCTCCATCAGAATAAAGAGATTGCTTCGTCGCTTCACTCCTCGCAATGACAATTCTTAGCAGCGGATTCAGGTAATCTATTTTGTGCTCCCTGTAGTATATTTGCCTTCCCTGAATTTTTCCCTTGTGTAACGAAGGAAAGATTACTAAATTACTGTAGATTCGACTCTCTTTAACCCAATTTATTGGGTTTTGTATTTGTAGCGAGGGCAATCTATCCCCCGTCAAATTTTCAACTCCGTAGTGTAGGGAGCTTGTCCCCCGTAAAAACACTGTCTACGCCCCATAAAGGGAATACACTACGGTTCTTCAACGGTGTAAGATCGGGATTTATCCCGATCGGCAGGGACCATAATAAGGAGGAGGGATGGAAAGAAAAGTCCGGGTTGGACTGATAGGCTTGGGAACCGTAGGCCGTGGCGTTGCCAGATTGCTTCTGGAACGCTCCTCAAAACTTTCCCGCGGCAGGGGATTCACTCTCCAGTTAGTCAGAATCGCTGATTTAGATATCACTACCTCCAGAGGGATTGACCTGCCCAGGGAAATTTTGACCACAGATGCCTATCGGATAATCAACGACAGCGACATTTCTATCGTAATCGAGCTTATTGGGGGAATAGAACCTGCCAGGACATACATTCTCAGGACCTTAGAGAAAGGAAAAGGTGTGGTCACCGCCAACAAGGCTCTTCTCTCCCAACACGGGGAGGAGCTTTTAGAGACAGCCCAGAAAAACGGTGCTCAATTGTTCTTTGAGGCCAGTGTCTGTGGGGGGATACCTATAATTCGCATCCTCAGAGAGGGACTGGTGGCCAACCGGATAGAAAGACTCTACGGAATATTGAACGGAACGACAAATTACATCTTAACCAGGATGACCCGGGAGGAAAGCAGTTTCGGAGAGGCTTTGCGTCAGGCCCAGCAGAGGGGATATGCTGAAACCGATCCCACCTTGGACATCAGCGGTCAAGACGCGGCTCAGAAGCTCTCCATCCTGTTGAGGGTTGGCTTTAATGCCTCCATTCAGATGGGGGATATCTTCTGTGAGGGTATTGAAAATATTGCCCTCCAGGATATAGAATACGCCAGAGAACTGGGTTACACCATCAAGTTGTTGGCAATTGCCAAGCGATTGGACAACCGGATCGAGGCCCGCGTCCACCCGGTGCTTATCCCCTCGGGGACGCTTCTGGCAGATGTGAAGGATGAGTTTAATTCTGTGGAGCTTACTGGCGATGCCGTGGGCACCCAGATCTTTTATGGCAAGGGTGCCGGTGAGATGCCCACCGCCAGTGCAGTGGTAGCCGATGTGATTGAAATAGCCCAACAAACCATTCAGAAATCCCTGCCTACTGAAAACCAGATGCCACCTGCTGATGAACGGCTTACACTTCTCCCTATGGAGGAGGTGGAGACGCCCTACTATTTTCGCTTCACCGTGATAGACGAGCCGGGCGTTTTGGCTGAGATTGCCCGCCTGTTGGCTGTAGAGGGTATGAGTATCGCCTCCGTTATCCAGAAGGAGAGGCGCCAGGGAGGGACTGTCCCCATCGTGATGATGACCCATCGGGCCCGAGAGAGGGCGATGTGCAGGACAATCAGCAACATCGACCAGCTCCCGGTGGTGAAGGCCCCCACTCAGGTGATCAGGGTGGAGGAAGTTTAGGCACAGAATTGTTCATAGCTTGAGAAAGAGGACAGAAGAAAGACGAGAGAGGAAAAATACTTCGAGAGGTGAAGAAAGAGAGGAGACTGTCGTGGTCTGGAAGGGAGTGATTGAGCGATATCGAGAGTACCTGCCCGTAACAGAGAAAACCCCAGTGATAACCCTTTTAGAGGGTAACACTCCGCTTATCCCCGCTAATAATCTCGCAGAAAAAATCGGATCAGAAATAAATTTGTTTTTGAAATATGAGGGACTTAACCCTACCGGTTCTTTCAAAGACCGGGGAATGACAGTAGCGGTTTCAAAGGCGGTGGAGGAAGGATCAAAGGCGGTTATGTGTGCCTCTACGGGGAACACCTCCGCCTCGGCGGCTGCTTATGCCGCCCGGGCCGGGATTGCGGCAGTGGTGCTCATCCCCGAAGGGCAGATCGCTCTGGGAAAGTTGGCCCAGGCGATGATCGAAGGGGCAAAGGTGATAGCCGTGAAAGGCAATTTTGACGATGCCTTACGTTTAGTGAGGCACATCACCGACCATTATCCCATTACCTTGGTCAACTCTATTAACCCCAACCGCATAGAAGGGCAGAAAACAGCCGCTTTTGAGATATGTGACCACTTAGACGGGAAAGCACCTGACTACCACATCTTGCCGGTAGGAAATGCTGGAAA